>JAILQK010000199.1 GCA_024699045.1 Lachnospiraceae bacterium
CATGAAATTGAGGTCATGCTTTCCAACATGAAAGCAGACGGGAGCTCCTTCCCCTATTTTACCTTCCATAGCACCCGCCACACCTTCGCTACCCGGTGCGCGGAGTCGGGCATGGATCTACAGGTGTTAAAAACTATCTTAGGACATAGCAGCCTTGCAATGACAGCGGATCTTTACAGCCATGTTCTACCGGACAAAAAGAAGGAAGCTATGCAGAATGTATCTGCTGCATTTTGATTATACAGGGATATCTAAAAGCCCCGGCGCTATGCTGGGGCTTTTTTGTACACAATTTATACTCAAAATAAGACAAACAAAGATAAAACAAGACAACCTCAAAAGCCTATAAATTCAGCGAGAAATGTGATTGACGACACAAGACGACACAGGGGAAAGTTACTTTGATGTTTACTTCCTCAAAGAGTGCTTTCTTTCCGACTCTGTAGGTCACGTTGTTTGCTGCGATCATGTCTAAACCCCTTATTTATCTGTGTTTATCCGTTATGAAACGATTATTCGATTATACATCATGGAATTGATTTTTCATAGAGGCGGCTGCTTTGGAAAACGCCCGAAACCGCCTCTAGATTATCCCGAAGCGGACGGAACGATCATTTTTTCCTGTTAAGAAAGCGCATCTTCTGATCCTTGATCGAAAACTCAAGCGGCTTTGATTCCCCGGAGTCATCGGGAGCCTTCTTCCTGTTCAGACCGTATTCCATCGCTATATCCCTTTTGCAGTCGGCACAAAGCCTGCCATAGCAGATCGATGCTCCGCATCTTTCGCATTTAAGGCCGAGACCCGACGCATCTTTTGATACAAGCCTCTCTTCTTTAAGCCATTTTATGATCTTCTTTGTGCTCACTTCCGTTGCATCACATACCACCTGAAGGGTAGCTCCGGGATTCTCATTGAGAAAAGCCTTGACCTTCGTAAACTCCTCCTCATCCTTCTTCCTGCAGACAGGACAGAGAACGGAACCAAAACCGGGATACTGAAAGATTGTCCCACATTCTGTACAGTTTCTTACATCCATGATCAAAGACCTCCTTATGGTTTCCGCTCGAGGAGCCGGATGATCTGCTTTACGACCCCGCCCTCCGTGTTGGAGCCTATGACTTCATCATAGCGCTCCTTTACATCCGGATGGGCATTTGCCGGGGCATATGAAACAGCGGCATGATCCGCCATCGACAGATCATTGAGATAATCTCCGAAAACGACCGTTTCCTCCGGAGCGATCCCGAGCTCACGCTGTAAGCCCTCGATCCCGTTCCCCTTTGATATCCCTTTCTCATATACATCCATCCAGACAAAAGCGGTAACCTGGATACATATCCTGTCGTTATCGTATTTTATAAAGCTGGGATATATGTTCTTTTCTATGTCGTCAAAATACAGAAGGGCAAATTTGATGATCGGTTCGGCCGGCAGATCAAAGCTGCATTTATTCCATGAGGTATAATATTTGGACAGTTCCTCCGCCATATCATCATTTATGATATCCGGTCTTTCCACCCAGGCCTTTGTCTTACCGCAGGCGACGGAAAGCAGCCCCTCGTGTCTCCTCATCTCTGCGATCACCGGCTTGAAGATCCCGATATCAAGAGCTCTCTCATACAGACATCTTCCGCCATAAAAGGCTCTGGCCCCGTTATCGGAAATAAAAGCCGGCTCATCGGCGTATTGTCCGAAAGGACGTTTCATTCCTCCGGGCGCTCTGCCGCTTGCTGCGGCAAAAACCACCTTGTTTTTATTCATAAGCTCCAATGCATATCCGAATCCTTCGGGAAGGCGTCCCTTTCCGTCCAGAAGACAACCGTCCATATCGGATACGATAAGCTTTATCATTCTTCCTTCTGATCCGAATATAAGATCAAAGCTATAAATTCAGCAGGCTCATCGCTGCAGTTTTCGATCCCGTGACTGGTCCCGGACGGACATATCATGACATCTCCCGGATATACGGTCTTTACCTCTCCGTTATCATTGTATTCCGCCGTTCCTTTGATCATGCAAAAAAGCTCGCTCTCCCCTTCATGCATATGGAAGCCTATGCTGCATCCCGGATTCAGGGTCATCCGGGAAAAAAGACGTCCCTTTTGATTAAGCTCTTCCGGAGATGCGATAAGCTCGGTGATCTCCACCGTTCCCTTGCCGTCTCTCATATGCTCGTTGAACTTTTTTTTACATTCTTCCGCTTTTCTGATCATTTTGTACCCCTCCTATGCTCCGCACCGGATCTAATTCTTAAAAGAATGTATCGGCGCGGGAATACGTCCTGTCCTGTGGATAAGATCCTTGCAGGAAAACCCGTTGACAGGCATTATCGGCGCATGTCCCAGCAGACCTCCGAATTCGGCGCTGTCGCCCACCCCTTTGCCTATCACCGGGATAAGCCTTGCCGCAGTGGTCTTCTGATTTATCATGCCAAGTGTGAGTTCATCGGCTATTATCCCCGAGATCGTCTCCGCCGGTGTGTCTCCGGGGATGGCGATCATATCGAGTCCTACCGAGCAGACACAGGTCATGGCCTCGAGCTTCTCTATGGTAAGCGCTCCGGCCTCGGCAGCATCTATCATGCCCTGATCCTCCGACACCGGTATGAAGGCTCCGGAAAGACCTCCGACGGAGCTTGCCGCCATGATCCCGCCCTTCTTCACCTGATCATTTAAAAGCGCAAGCGCTGCCGTTGTCCCCGGAGCGCCCGGATACTCAACTCCGATCTCGCGAAGGATATCCGCTACCGAATCGCCTATCGCCGGAGTCGGCGCAAGCGAAAGATCTATGATCCCAAAGGGGACACCGAGCCTCCTTGACGCTTCCTGAGCCACAAGCTCCCCTACTCTCGTTATCTTGAATGCTGTCTTTTTTATCGTCTCGCAAAGCGTCTCAAAATCGGATCCGCGGGTTTTCTCAAGCGCCCTTTTCACCACTCCCGGGCCGCTGACTCCCACGTTTATCACGGCATCCGCTTCGGTGACACCGTGGAATGCTCCGGCCATAAAGGGATTGTCGTCCGGGGCGTTACAAAGGACCACAAGCTTTGTACAGCCTATGGAATCATTCTGTTTAGTGGCCTCTGCGGTCTTCAGTATGATCTCTCCCATAAGTCTGACCGCATCCATATCGATCCCGGTCCTTGTCGATCCCGCGACCACCGAGGACATGATGCGTTCCGTGCTGCAAAGCGCCTCCGGGATCGACTCTATAAGGAGTCTCTCCTTTTCCGTCATGCCTTTTGAAACAAGTGCGGTATATCCGCCCATGAAATTCACTCCCGTGGTCTTTGCCGCCTTATCAAGTGTCTTTGCAAGCTTCACGAAATCTCCGGTGCTCCTGCATGAAGAAGCTCCGATAAGCCCTATGGGGGTCACGGATATCCTTTTATTGACAATGGGGATCCCATACTCCGCTTCGATATCCTCTCCCACCTTCACCAGGTTCTTTGCCTTATCGGTGATCTTTTCATATACCCGCTCGCAGGTTCTTTCCACATCTGAATCCATGCAGTCAATAAGGGAGATCCCCATGGTTATTGTGCGAACGTCGAGATTCTCCCGCTGGATCATCTCATTTGTTTCATTTACTTCCCTGAGATTTATCATCGAAATACCCTTTTGCCTTTTCAGACTCTGTGCATTTTGTCAAAGATGTCTTCACGCTGGATCTTTATGATCACGCCTATATCCTCACCGAGGCTCTCAAGCTCCGACGAGATCTCGGCAAAGTGCTTCTTTTTTCCGGACAGATCCGTGATCATCATCATGTTAAAATATCCGCCGACTATCGTCTGGCTTATGTCCAGGATATTGATATTACTATCCGCAAGGTATGTGCATACCCTTGCTATGATACCTACCGTATCATGTCCCACTACAGTGATTATCGCTCTCTGCCTGTTATCGTCCATTTCTTTTCTCCGTTATCGATTTTAATATTACCTGTTTCGGTCAATATATCCCGTCAGACCGCATAGCACTCGGTCCGTCTGTCCCTTTTTGCTATGCTCACGGGGAAGTCTCCCCATCTGTAATTGTCATCCGACATGGTGACCTCGAGCCGGACCGTTTCATATGCAAGCTCCTCGAGGTTGTTGTCCTGTGACAGATGGCCGAGGATCACCTGCTGGAGCCTGTCGCTCATAAGCTCGGTCAGAAGCCTTCCGCAAAGATCATTTGAAAGATGCCCTTTATCCCCGAGGATCCTCTTTTTTGTAAGATACGGATAGCGGCCCACTTCAAGCATATGCACATCATGATTTGCCTCAAGCATGAGCAGATCGCTGTCTTTCATGCATTCCACGATATGCTCGTCATATATCCCGAGATCGGTCGCCACGGAGATCTTCTTCCCTTTGTTTTCCAGGCGGTAGGCAACAGGCTCTGCCGCATCATGGGATATCGGCACCGGAAGGATCCCGAAATCTCCGAGTCGGAACTCCCTGTCGGGGGATATCGTGTGAAACAGATGATCGGGGATGTCCTTGTACCTGGGCATCGACCGGATCGCCTCTATGGTCCCCGAAGTAGCATAGATCGGAAGACCGTATCTTCTTGCCAGCACTCCCAGACCGCCTATATGGTCGGTATGCTCGTGGGTTATAAGTATGCCGGTGACATCAGGCGTCGTAAGCTCAAGGTCGTTAAGTCCCGCCTCGATCCTCTTGCCGGAGATCCCCGCATCTATGATAAGGTGCGTATCCTCATCACCCACATAGGTACAGTTGCCTGAGCTTCCGCTCGCGATATTGCAAAATCTCATCATTTCTCCCAGTAGATCTCGAGCCTGTCCCCGTCCTTTATACCCTCGGAGTACTCGGCTCTCATTCCGTTTTTCTTGGTTACAACCATCTTGCCGTGAGGCTTCGAAAGATCAAAATCTATATGATCGAAAACATCCACAAAAACATAAGAATTCTTTCCCGTAAGGGTCACCGGTTTGTCGTTTACGATAACGATGACCGCAGGCTCTTCTTTTTTCTCCTGCGGCCTGGGGACAGCTCCTGCCGGTCCCGCTGTCGCTCCTGCCGGTGCAGGTATCGTACCGCTCGGTCCCGCTGTCGCTCCTGCCGATGCAGGTGTCGTACCGCCCGGTGCCGCTGTCGCTCCAGCCGGTGCAGGTGTCGTTCCTGCCGGTGCCGCTCCCGCGCTTTCCACGCCTCCCCGGCCTTTGTCTGCGGACTCTCCTGCCTTCTCCCCGGCAGAGCCTCCTTCGGTTTCCCCGCCGGCTTCTCCGGCAGCTTCTCCCGTCGCTCCGTCTTCGTTTACGGCTTCATCAGGATCCGTATAGTCCTCTTCCGAAGGCTCATACGGCGTATCGTCGATCAGAATATCCACGGTAAAATTCTCATATACCTTGGTATCTCCCTCGGAAGGCACATGGTTTATCATGATATCCGAATCCTGCTCGGATCTTACATCAAGGAAGCTGAGAAGCTGTGTCACGGTCACGTAGTTTCTCATTTGGATCACATCCCCGTCTTTGACCTCGTAATATCCGCTTTTCAGTTCTCCGTTGACTTCCGCGAACTTTGGGACACTGACCTCATTTCCGTTGAATATCACTCTGAGTGATTCCGTATATTCGGGAAGCTCCTCTATTGACAGATGTGCCGGAGCTCCTGCCGTGGAGGGAGTGACTTCTATCAGATCCCCCGCCTTTATCGCGGTGTTAAGGGAGGCCTCTTCTCCGTTAAGCTTTATCAAAGCCCCTTCTCCGGTCTCTCCCCTTACGACTCTCTTCTCCCCGTTTACGGTATATGTGATCTCGGCACCGCGTTTCGGGAAGAGGTCCGCATTTGCAAATCCGGCCTGGATCGCCGCATCCATTACCTTGAGCTTATTATTGTCATACAGCTTATACTGCACGTTGTTAAAGGAGACAAATATGAAATTATTCCTCTGACGGAAGAAATTCAGGCAGATGCCCACAGGCGTAACGATAAGAGAATCCGTCGGAAGCGACTTATCCTTGAAGTCTATATCCTTGAGCACGTCTTCGCCCCTTACCGCCACTCTCGTGGGGTCTATCCCCATCTCTTTTGCAAGGCTTTCGGTGTATCCCGGCATCCTTCCGCCCCCGCCCACTACAAATATCGCGGAAACCGGCTTGCCGCCGTTTAGCTTCTTTATCTGATCCGAGGTCTCACGCGTGATCACATTTATGGTATCCGCCACTACCGACCTGACCTCATCCCCTGAGGTCTTTCTCTCGATCCCCATTATATCCTTGTAGGTAAACTCTCCGCCCTTTGATGCCTCGTATTTGATATGCTCGGCCTGATCAAAATCAGTGAGGTAATGCTTTGCCACCGCTTCCGTAAGTTCATCTCCGGCACTTGGTATCATCCCGTAGGCAACTATCGATTCATCTCTTGTGATCGAGATATCACTGGTCCCCGCCCCTACATCAACGAGCGCCAGGTTCAGCATGCGGAAGTTCTGCGGGATCGCAACCTCCATGGCCGCGATAGGCTCGAGCGTAAGATCCGCCACATGAAGTCCCGACATCTGCACGGCTTTGTACAGCCCGTCAACTACCTCATCCGGCAGGAAGGTCGCTATGACATCGGCGCCTATCTCGCTGCCCTTATGCGCGAGCAGATCACTCATCGGATATTTGTCCAGATAATACTTCTGCACGGTATAGCCCACACAGTAAAACTTGAGGTTCAACGTGCTTTCCTTCAGGAATCTTTCATATGCCCTCTGAGCTCCGAGAAGCTCCAGCGAATAAATGTCTTCATTATTCACATCCCTCGCTTCGCCGAGCTCCTGCTCCACATGCACGGTAACGGTCCTGAGAACTCTTCCCGCTGCCGCTATACATACTTCATGCAGAGGTCTTCCAAGCTTTATCTGCAGCCTGCTCGTAACCTCGGTGATAGACTCCGCAACGGCAGCGATATTGTGGATCTGTCCATCCTGCATGGCTCTTGTTTCATGAGGCTTGCTCTCGATCGCCACCACATGAAAGATCTTATTGTACATGTATCCGACTGTGCCGACTATGCTCCTGGTCCCGATATCGAGTCCGTACACGAGCTGTCCGGGATACTTCTTGCCATCCGAAGCTCTTCTGCTTTCCGCTGTTTTTTTGCTCTCCGCCGCCTTTTTCTCTGCCATTTTGATAAACTCCTGATGATCCCTTATTGTTCAAGCCTGTTTGCAAGGCTCATAGCTAATTCTACCACAACGTCGGAATTATAGTGCTCCCATTCACCCCAGCGTCCCAGACCGTACACGCCCTTTGAAGCCGCCTCGTCAAGGATGAGCCGGATCTTTTCGGGTTTCCCTATGGTATTCAGGGGGTAGGCATAATCAGAGACGAAAGCCACGTCGCCGGGCTTTTCCACGTATCTCTTTGTATTGATCTCGGCCCATGCCCCCTTCGATCCCGCCGCAAAGGTGTTGCGGTAAAGGATCCTGTGATAGTCCTCATCGATTGACGGGACATATTCCCAGTTAACCTTTTCATCCTCCACATCCGGGAGATATTTCACCACGAGTGATGAGTGTTTAAGCGCCGATACCGCTTCGATGAACTCCTCCGATGCTCCGCCGATATTCTCAAAGACAGTCCAGGGAGCGGTGTTTACGATCACCTCTGCCTTAAACTCCCCTCCGTTCACGGTCTTTTGTTCCAGATCGATATCCTTGACCTGCGTATCGTATCTCACACGGTCTCCGAGCCTTTCCGCCAGCCTGAGCCAGAGCTCGCCCGAACCGTACTTCTTTGGATAATAAAACTTTGCATGTCCCGGAAGAGAGCCGTACGGCTTCTTCATAAGACAGGACCTTAATGTATCCTCAAACGACACATCGGGAAGCTTATTCATCCAATAGGTTCCCAGAGTCCTTAAGTCGACCGAAAAGATCTTTTCGTTATAGGGAAGCATATAGTCCGCCGCTATCTTCTCCCCAAGCTTCCACGGGATCCATTCGAGAAAATTATCCGGCATTGGAGCTCCCGTATTGCATCCCGCCGCCGCTATGGCTTTTAAATGCTCCACCTCTTCATCCACGGAAAGCTGCCAGATATTGGCTTCAAACGGATAATCGATCCTCGTATCCCTCGTTCTTATCTTTGTGATCCTGTCAAATTCCGCAAATTCATCCTGGGCCATGAATCTGAACAAAAACTCATTTACCTTCGGGCGTCTCACATCGATGAAATGTCCGCCGCCGATATCAAACGGGGTTCCGTCTACATCCACGGATCTTGCCAGTCCTCCGGCAGTATCATTCATCTCAAGGACGCAAAAATCCTCGATCCCCTTATCCATCAGACTGTTTGCAAAAGAAAGACCCGAAGGTCCCGCACCGATTATCAAATATTTCATAGCGTGATATAGTCCTTCAGCATATTATCAATAAAAGCGTGCATCTCCTCCACGCTCCCACTGTTATCTATCACCCGGCGGCAATG
>JAILQK010000088.1 GCA_024699045.1 Lachnospiraceae bacterium
AAAACCCGGAGATACGCAACATCAAGGTCAAGGGTAAGAAATCGGTATGTTATATGATCACGGACAAGAACGGGTATCGTTATTGGACGCCTTTGATTGATTAAGACATAGTTATGAAAAGGAGGCGGATTATGAAGAAAAGAATCATGATGATGGCAATGGCGGCGATTTTAGCAGCAATGTTTGCGGGCTGCGCGGGCGCGGAGATTCCCGCAGGGATCGCGGCAGAGTAGCCCGGAAGCGAAGAGGAGGAATTCATGCTGGACGGGCCGCCGAATCACGACGATGTTCCGGATGCGGAGCCTTTAAACGGGAAATTTGTCTCGGACCACGGAACAATGACTTTTAACGGAGACGGGGAAAGCGTTGCCCTTGAACTGGATTCGGAAATCGCCGCGGATACCGGACTTCCCGAGGGATCTTATGACGCGAAATACTGCTTTTACGAGATCGTCAACCTGGGCGGGTACCTTAAATGTGATAATTACAATACAGCGGACGTGATGTACTTTAACCTTGATTGGGAGGGTACGGAAAAAGAAGTATGGGTATCTGTCGGTCAGGGATATTACACTGTCAAAGAAGACAGCTTCACATTAAAACCGGGAGATCCTGAAACGGGAGTTGTGCCTGACCAGAAGCTTTACAATGAGCAGTATGCTTTCCAAAAGGCTTCGGAACAGGAGAATTAGGAAAGCAGTAGGAGGATATTATTATGGATCAGTCCGATATCAGGGAATTTCATATCCTGTTTGAACGGATGCTCAGATGCATGACGGATTCCGAGCATTTTGACCGGGAGAAATTTGTTCAGGCACTGGAGGAGCTTGCAGCTCTTTTCCGCCTCTCAAAAGGCGTTACGGAATTCTATCGGACGGAAAGAGCTGAAAAGGACGGCGAAGGCGAGATCATGATCGATTATGATCTGGGGAAAAAGGATCATCCTGTGCTCAGCTACCGCATATTGTCGAAATCGAAGTCTGTCATCATATCCACACTGTATATGGCGGATGACGAGAAGCCGCTGGAAGAGGAGGAGCTTGAAAAGCTTGACCTGATCCTTAACGTACTGGTCAATTTCATTGCGCGCAACCGGTTTGAAGCATCGCTTGAGAGGCTCGGCTATTATGATGACAACGGATATCCGAATATCCGCTACTATATGCGTTATCTGGAATCCCTGATCGCAGAAGAGGGAACCCTTTCAGGATATACGGCTGCCTGTATCAATCTCAGACATTTTTCTGCTGTCAATCAGGAATATGGCAGGAAAGCCGGAAACCTTGCGCTTCGGAATTATTATGATGAGCTCGCTGACGCCGCCGGAAATGATGGCGTGGTCTGCCGCATGGGCGGGGATAATTTAGTCCTGGCATTCAGAAAAATACTTACAGAAAAGGTGATGCGTATCCTTTCAGGAATCCCGGTCATCTGTGATCCTGAAGGAAATAAACGAGTGCTTGTCTATGCAAGCGCGGGCGTTTTTAATATTCCTAAGGATGCCCCGGCGGGAGCAGGAGACATCGTAAGCCGCATCTATACGGCAATGCTGACGGCAAAACAGAACCCTGAAACCCCTGTAGTATACTATGACGAAAAAATGCTCTCGGAGCGGGATAAAGAAGCAGAGGTCAATCTGCTTTTCCCCAAGGCGATAGAGAACAATGAGTTTAAAGTGTTCTACCAGCCGAAGGTGGATATCGAAAGCGGGAGGATTGTCGGGGCGGAGGCTCTCTGCAGATGGTTCCGGGGCGGAAATATCGTGCCCCCGGGAGATTTTATTCCTGTTTTGGAGCGGACTTCAGAGATCTGCCGTCTGGACTTTCACATGCTTGAGCTTGTTTGCAGGGATCTCAGGAGATGGCTTGATGAGGGCAGGCAGACTGTAAGAGTCTCCGTCAATCTTTCAAGAAAGCATCTGTCGGATGCAGACCTAAAGGATCATATTCTGGAAATCATTGACAGGAATAAGGTCCCGCATCAGAGTATTGAGATTGAATTGACTGAAACGGGTACCGAGGTTGGCTTTCAGTCACTGAAAAGAGTGGCAGAGGAGCTTCAGGAGAATGGATTCTGCGTTTCCGTGGATGATTTCGGGATGGGATATTCTTCATTGAATCTGATCCGTGAGATTCCCTGGAATGTTCTCAAGATTGACCGATGCTTCCTGCCGACTGACGATGAGCCGGAAAGCAGCATTACAAGCCGGATGTACGGGCATGTCATTTCGATGGCACATGATTTAGGTCTTGAATGCGTTACGGAAGGTGTGGAAACCTCAAAACAGGTTGAAATTCTCAGGAAGAATAACTGCCGGTTCGCACAGGGATACTTTTATGACAAGCCTTTATCCGTGGAGGAATTTGAGGATCGCTTAAACCGTGGCAATTATAGTATCAGTAAATGAGGACTGCACTCATAGTTTCGGGAACATGTTGGAAAAGCATTTATCAGCAAAATGGAAGTATTCGAATAAACGGAGAAAATTATGCAAAAAACAGGAAGCCCGGAAATCAGTAAGAAGCCGCTGGGACGAAGCATCACGCTGGGATGCCTGATCTTTATCCTTCTTCTCTGCATCGTTATAGGCATCGCCAGCTATGCAAGCTATAAAAGCGCCTTGTATCAGCGCTATGAGGCCTACATTACCGATATCCTTACCTACACGGAATCCGAGATCGATCACGAGGATCTTAAGGACTGTATCGAGACGCTGGAACGGAGCAAAGCTTTCGACGCGCTGGAGCTTTTTATGGACGGCATCAAGGAGGATTTTGACATCCACTATCTGTATATCCTGACGATTGTGGACGAAAGCCATATGATGAGTGTGATTTCCGCGGAAAACTATTATGACCGCTATGTAGACACGGAGGGAAATCTCTATCTTGGCTGGCTGTCGGACGATGAGTATGACGAGGAGGATATCGCCCCCTTAAGCCGTTCTATGGATGAGGAGGGCGTCACCTTCTTTGAGCAGGATACCGATTGGGGCTATGACTATACCGGCGCGCTGGCGCTTAGAACCGAGGATGGAGAGCCTTACGCAGTTCTTGCGGTTGATATTGATATTACCGATATCCACGCGCTGATCAGGCAGCGGACGCTTCAGGCCTCAGTCCTGATCGTTCTCCTTGGCGCTGTCTTTACCGCAATCTTCCTGTTCTGGGCAAGGAAAAACATTACGGCGCCGATCCTTATGCTGGAGGAGGGGGTCGTCGCCTTTGCCGACAAGAGCCATGGTCAGAGAGATGTGAGCCTCCTGCAATATAAGGAGCCGGAGATCCATACAGAAAACGAGGTTGAGCTTTTGTCCCATGCCGTCACGAAAATGACGGAGGATATGCAGGATTATGTGCAGGATATCCTGTCTGCGGAGAAAAAGGCGGATCAGATGGAGGGGCTTGCAATCAAGGACGCCCTGACCGGGATCCGAAATAAGACAGGCTATGACAGGGAGGTCGTAAAGCTCGAAAAGACCCTCAGCGAGGATCCGGAGCTTGCCTTCGGGATCGTTATGATCGACTTGAATTATCTTAAAAAGTTGAACGATACCTACGGCCACGAAAAAGGAAATATATCGATCAAGAAACTGTCGGTCCTTGCCTGTACGGTGTTCACTCATTCCCCTGTGTTCAGGGTTGGCGGGGATGAATTCGTGGTAATCCTTACGGGCTGGGATCTGGAGCGAATAGAACATCTGATTCAGCAGTTTAACGATATCCTTTCCCAGTATGCGGCAGATGAAAGCCTTGAGCCCTGGGAGAGAATTTCCGCATCCATCGGCTATACGGCGTATGACCCGAAAAAGGATACCGGCGTAGCGGATGTGTTCAAGCGTGCGGATGCGGAAATGTATAATTGCAAGAAGGTGATGCACGCTATGAGAGAATAGATCAGATATGGCGCAATAATCCGGCTATGGCGTGGTTTGATATTACTGTTCCAAAAACTTATAAATATGCATGTGAAGCCGCTTATGGCGGCCGGGACGATACTGGACATTACGGAACAGAAAAGGAATAAAACTCGGTTCGAAGAAGAAATGGAGCCCAACATAGAATCACTCCGGGCTGGGATATCGGAGATAGCGACCAATGTTGAAAATGCGACAAACCAGATGCAGGAGGTATCCGCAAGACAGCAGGAGGTCAGCGATGCCGCAGGAGAGATTGACAAAGCCGTCAGCGCATCAATGGCGATCAACGGAAGCATCCAGAGCCTAGCCAGCCCGACCAACCTGCTCTCCCTTCATGCGTAAATCGAGGC
>JAILQK010000001.1 GCA_024699045.1 Lachnospiraceae bacterium
GTATATACCGATGACGCTCATCTCTATAACGCAAACGGAAAGATGGACGGAGGCTATAATGGCTACAGGATCGATCCGATGACCGGAGAAACCTACGCTGAGCCCTGAAAACTGGTTTACATAAAATGGAGGGATACCCCATATGGATGCTGCATATAAGAAAAAGGGAAATATACAGTTAAAGCGTATTGTGATTGCTGCAGTATCAGCATTTATCGTGCTGCTTTTGGAGTTTGTGTTTCTCTTTGTTTTTCCCGGAATATATAATAAGGCAAACTACAGGATCGAAGCGGATTCGGAAGAGAAAGACATGAAGGCTGATGACTATACGGAGGATGAAACCGTATCTTACAGTTATGAGTACGATACGGATATTAATGATACGGAGTTTTGTGATGAACCGGATTCAAACGATGGTGAGCCGGATCTTTACAATGATGAAATGGATCCGTACGATGACGGGACGGGTTAAGACAATGAAGAAGAGATTTTATACGACGAAAAAGAAGACATCGCGGATGCTGATACCAATGAGGGGGACAACGGATCGGATTCCGGCTCTGATGCCGTCACTACTTTATCCGGCTTAGGTGATACCTACGAGGATTTTGAATGGTTCAGAAGGATTGTTTTTGATAAGGAAAAACCCGGGGATCTTTTTCCCGATGGAAAGATCATCAGATCAAAAGATGAAATAGTGGGCAGCTGGGAATCATATATGACCGATGATCCAAAGGGGACATTTGCTTCCGTCATGGATGCAGATATCTATACAGAGGGCGATGACATTACTCTGGTACTTTACTGGAAAAAAAGAATGTACGAAGGCTCCGGGGAAGTGATAGATATGGCCGCTGATCCGCCCACTGTACTTAAGGGGAAACTTACGGATGACCTGACCAAAATAAGGCTTGACTCTGACAGATGGTATGCTGTTATAGGTATGTTTTTTGCCGAAAATGGCAGACAGTACGGTTCGGCTTCCTATCATTTAAAAAAAAGCGGGGGAGAGTCGGAGAATCTTTATACGATAGCCTTTACACGGGAGATCTGAAGGAGGATTTGGAGGAACAGGGGATGTTTTGCAGTAGCTGTGGAAATAAACTGACGGAAAACGCACGGTTTTGCGCATTCTGCGGATCACCGGTAAATACTTCTGGGGGACGTACTCAGCAGGGTATGGAAAATGGAAATATCGGAGGATATGGACAGATGCCGCCGGATGACCGGGTAACAGGCGGCAGCATGGTGGTACCGCCTGGTTATATGGATATCGGAAATCCGGTAAAAAAGCCGAAAGTTTCCGCATATACTTCAATACCCCGTGAATGGAAAATGCTGCCCTTTTCCGAATTATTTAACGGACATAAGCCGGATGATATGATCCGTGGGAGGGATGGCGCCTATTACTGGATCAGTACGCAGGTGCTTTATGCGATGACGGAGGACCAGATCATATACCGCATTCTGTCCGCAGAAGAACTGAAGGCCACGGGTTACAGGGATACCGGAGAAACTGTCCCGGATATGATCATGGATCTTATCAATATCGATGTACACATCATGTCGGGTGCATATAATCATTCCTCGGATATGCCTCCCGAATCAGATAATACACAGTATACTTACCTGGATTATCAGCATATTAAAAAGATCAAACCGTCACCGGCAGGGAACGCGATCCGTCTGGAGGGAATGTTCGGCGGAAATGTGTGCTTTCCTCCGCAATATTTTAACTTTGTATATGCGTATCTTTCAGCGAGGATTTAAGATCGGGATAAATAAGATTTATTATTGAAGTAATGATGGATAAAGCATAGAGGAGAGTGTTATGTTCTGTGAAAAATGTGGTAAGGAACTGTAGGAAGGGCTTAAATTCTGTACAAACTGTGGTGCAAAGGTAGAAATTCCGTGGGAGATGAGGATATAACACTCGAGGATCCGCCGGTAGAACCCGATACGGAGGATATTAAGGAAGAACCGGTAAAAGAGGAACCGCAGGATGGCGGTGTCAAAGATGAACCCACCAAAGAAGAAATCAAGGAAGAACCGTCAAAAGAAGAAAAGGGCGACTGGTTTGAAGCTCATAATCTGAAGCTTACTCCTCAGGGGGATTTTTCCTTCCATACGATGCTTTATGAAAAGGACAAGGGAGACCTGGGAGAAATGTGGCTTCCGGGAACTGTGAAGATTACCGAAAACACCAATGATGTTCCTGCCGGCTATAAAAACGTGGTCGCTTATTTTGAATTAAGCGTGGCTCATATGGATAATATGGAAAACAGGGCACCAAACCATTGGATCACCGCTTTCGACAAAAAGACAGGTATATGCTTTGAGACAGATGACGAAAATCCCGCAAAGGATGAAAACGGTTTTGTAACGATAGATGGCGCAGACGGAAGCTTTAAGGAAAAGGTGAAGTTTGAATACGGATGGAAGGATAACGGAACGATAAGACAGGCAAGGGCTACGGTCACTGTTCCTTCCGACTATGAGGATACGGTATTCCAGATAGGTTACGGAAGCACTGAACTGGCAGAAGAATCCGACAGGACGATCGACCTGAAATCAAGGCTTTACCGCATAGATGAGCTTCTCTTCTTCGATACCAACGGTCACGAATATCTGTATTTTGCAGCAGACAAAAACGGTGCTTCAGGTATGAATAACTCTGGAAATAATAACGGAGTGAG
>JAILQK010000086.1 GCA_024699045.1 Lachnospiraceae bacterium
TGTTTTGGAGGCAAAAGAATACGTGGCTTCCATCGTGTCGAATACGGCAGGATCCCTGCTCAATCTGCTCCCGGCGATAATCTTCCTTATCTCATGCTTCCTTGCATTTGCGACAGGAACGTCATGGGGAACCTTCGGGATACTGATCCCGATCTGCCTGCAGGTATTCCCTCTTGAGAGTGGAAATCCTCTGGCTATAATCTGTGTTTCCTCCTGCATGGCAGGAGCGGTCTGCGGAGATCACTGCTCACCCATTTCGGATACTACGATAATGTCAAGCGCCGGCGCGCAATGTGACCATTTTGCCCATGTATCGACACAGCTGCCGTATGCGATAACCGCGGCTGCGGTTTCTTTCATAACTTATCTGGTCGCCGGATTTGTAAACAATGCGGTCATATCCCTGGTGATAGGGATAGCGCTGATGATAATCACGATCTTCGTGATAAAAAAGTTGAATAAGTTTTCGCCGGAGGAAGTATCGGAAACAGCAAAGTAAGCGTTCCGGTGATGGAATTCAATGCTCCGGAACATCCGGTAAACTTGTATGAAGCCGTTCAACCCTTACGGAAACAGGGCTTAAAATGGGCCTGATTTGACATGTTGGCGTATACTGTGTTATTTTATTCACGTAGTTGAGATTGAAAGGTGGGCTGAAAAGCCCACCTTTATCGTTGGTTTGGGATCGTGAGGCGCGATCATGAAGGGATCACAGGATACGGACAGGATAACGGAGAGATTTGAAAAGCTCCTTTTGCCCGTGCTTGAAAAAAATGAATACGGACTGATCAAGGCGGAGTATGTTACAGAGTCGGGCAACAGATTCTTAAGGGCATATATCGTCAGGAAGGACGGAGGCGACATCGGGATAAACGATTGCGCACTGGTCAGCCGGATAATAAGCAAAAAGCTGGACAAAGAAGATTTTATCGATGAGGAATATACCCTTGAGATATGCTCAAAGGGATTTATCGATGATCCGCAGACAGAACCGGATGAAACACCGGAGACGGACGGCACACCGGAGACGGACGGTACACCGGAGACGGACAGCACACCGGAGACGGACGAAGCGGACTGATACATTTTAACCATCATTTTTTAATCAGGAGGACAGGGGAAAATGAACACAGAACTGATCGAGGCTTTGGACATACTCGAGAGGGAAAAGGAGATAAGCCGGGAGACGCTTTTTGAGGCTATCGAGAATTCACTTGTTATTGCGTGCAGGAACAGTTTCGGGAAATCCGATAACATCCATATAATTATGGATCGTGAAACCTGCGACTACGAAGTCTATGCGGAAAAGACCGTCGTAGAGAACGTGGAAGACAAGAGTCTGGAGATAAGCCTGGAGGATGCTCTCAAAGATAATCCCGATGCCAAGGTCGGAGATGTGGTCAGGATAGATGTAGATTCCAAGGAGTTCGGACGTATCGCCACTCAGAACGCCAAGAACGCGATACTCCAAAAGATAAGAGAGGAAGAGAGAAACTCCGTATATGACAGATTCTCCGGACTTTCCAGAGATGTGGTCACGGGTATAGTGCAGAGAGTAAACGGAAGGAATATAAGCATCAATCTGGGAAAGGCCGATGCGATCCTTACGGAAAACGAGCAGGTGCGCGGAGAGATCTTAAGGCCCACCGACAGGGTAAAGGTCTTTATACTTGATGTCAGGAATACCCCGAAGGGCCCGCGTATTACCGTGAGCCGTACACATCCCGAGCTGGTCAAAAAGCTCTTTGAATCCGAGGTTGCCGAGGTACGTGACGGCACTGTGGAGATCAGGAGCATCTCCAGAGAGCCCGGGAGCAGGACCAAGATAGCGGTCTTCAGCAACGACCCGGATGTCGATGCGGTCGGCGCATGCGTGGGAATGAACGGAAACCGTGTAAATGAAGTGGTCTCGGAGCTTGGCGGAGAAAAGATAGATATCGTTAATTGGGACGAGAACCCCGCGATCTTTATCGAAAACGCGCTTTCTCCTTCCCAGGTGATCTCGGTAATAGTCGATCCCGATGAGAAGACTGCCAAGGTAGTCGTTCCTGATTATCAGCTTTCACTGGCAATAGGAAAGGAAGGCCAGAATGCAAGGCTTGCAGCAAGGCTTACGGGATATAAGATAGATATCAAGTCCGAGACGCAGGCAAAGGATGCTCCCGGATTCCGTATGGAGGATTACCTTACGGATGAATACGACGAAGAGTACGATGAGGAATATATCGAAGAAGGCGCTTACCCCGAGGGGGAGGTGTATGAAGAAGCGCCTGCCGACGGTGAGGGAGCAGAGTACTATGAAGAAGCGCCGGCCGACGGAGCAGAGGTTCCCGAGGCTGCAGATGATGCGGGTTCCGATGGTGAGGCTGCAGATGATGCGGGTTCCGTGGGTGACACTGCAGAAGACGGAGAAGACACAACAGGCGAAGAATGACAGACAGGGTCCTATCAATACTTTCGATAGCGAAGAAAGCAGGAAAAATATCGTCAGGAGAGACAGCGGTGCTTGGCGATATAAGAGGATTCAAATCCTGTCTGGTGATCATAGCCGGAGATGCTTCGGCCGGGACCGGAAAAAAGTTTGCGGATAAGAGCACTTACTATGAAGTGCCGTTCAGGGTTTATTCCACAAAAGCGGATCTCGGACGCGCGATAGGCAAGGACATGAGATCCGTCATATCGGTCAATGACAGCGGACTGGCGGATACAATAATTAAGAGACTGGAGGAAGCGGATATATATGGCGAATAATAAAAGGGTAAACGATATCACGAAGGAGATCGTGTCGGAAGGGGTCAAGATCACTAACAAAGACGTGATAGCTTTCCTCGATGCTCAGGGAATAGAAGGTAAAAAGCATTCATCATCGGTTGATGAGGATATAGAAAAAAAGATAAAGGCGCACTTTCTGAAAGCGGCTAAACCGACTCAGGCGGCAACGGGGACTGAAAAGAAACCGGAGGCTGAAAAGAAACCGGCTGAGAAGACCGTCGGGAAGACTGAGACAAAAAAATCTGATGTTCCGGCAGGCGCCGGGACTGAAAAAGCTACGGAAAAAAGCGGAGAGGCTCCTGCGGCAAAGTCCGCTGCGCCCGTAAGACAGGCCGGGGACGGAACAAATAAAGGGGCAGCCGGATCAAACGGAGCAGGCCCTGCCGGAACAGCAGGAGCAGCAGGACAGACCGGAGCAGCCGGAGCAGCAGGACAGACCGGAGCAGCCGGCCCGTCAGGCGGGGCAGGTCCGGCCGGAGCTCATCCGAAAAAGAAGAAGAGGATAATATTTACCGTTAATAACGGAAATGACAGATTCGGGAACAACAGGCAATCCGGGAATATAAGCTCGGGAAGGATACAAAGACCGGGTTCATACGGACCGAATGTGATAAAGCCTTCGGTAAAGCCTTCTCCAGCACCGGTCGCCAATATAATAAGACCCGGAGATCAGCAGAACAAAAAGAAATTTGTCCATAAACCCGATCAAACCGAGGAGACAACGGTCAAAAGAACCGAAAATGCTAACAGTACTGTCGGTGAAAAGACGCAGGCACAGCAGCCTGTAGCGCAGCAAAGACCTGCTCAGGCACCGGCATCGGCTCCGACTCCGGCAGCTTCGTCGGCTCCGGTCAAAAGAGGCATCGGACAGGGCCCCGTATCAAGGGACAGAACAGACAGAAGGACAGGTGGTGCATATGAAAAAAATGGTTCGGTCCGTCAGGGCGGCAGGCAGAACAATTACGGTACTGGCAGGCCTGATAGGAGTGGTACAGGTGATCATGGAAGGACGCAGGGCGGCAAAGGGCCGGGTGCTAAAGCCACAGCTGTCGGAAGGGATAAACGCTTTGAAGCGGCACCTGCGCCGGAAAAAGGCACGGGCAGGCGGAAGCAGAATGATGTAAGGCGAAAGAAGGAAGAAGCCTACCGCAGGGATGAGGAAAAAGAGAACAAGAAGTTCAATCCTCACGGCTTTAAGAAACCGACAGCCGTCGTGAAAGCCGAAGAGGAAACGATCAAGGTGATCACCATCCCCGATAAGCTTACGATCAAGGAGCTTGCGGATCATATGAAGATGCAGCCTTCCGTCATCATCAAAAAGCTCTTTTTATCCGGGCAGATCGTTACGGTGAATTCAGAGCTGAGCTTTGAGGATGCCGAGAATATAGCGGCGGATTACGAGATCCTCTGCGAGAAGGAAAAGACCGTAGACGTGATCGCCGAGCTGCTCAAGGAAGAGCCCGAGGATGAGACACGGATGGAAAAGAGGCCTCCGGTAGTCTGCGTTATGGGACATGTAGACCACGGTAAGACATCGCTTCTCGACTATATCAGAAAGGCGCATGTGACCGATAAGGAAGCGGGCGGCATCACCCAGGCTATAGGAGCATATACCGTTAATATCAAAGGGAGCACGATAACCTTCCTTGATACTCCCGGACATGAAGCATTTACCGCCATGCGTATGCGAGGCGCCAATGCGACGGATATAGTCATCCTCGTGGTTGCGGCCGACGACGGAGTCATGCCTCAGACAGTGGAGGCGATAAACCATGCAAAAGCAGCGGGAGTTGAGATCATCGTCGCAGTCAATAAGATAGATAAGCCCAGCGCAAATATCGACAGAGTCAAGCAGGAGCTTTCGGAATATGAGCTGATCTCCGAGGACTGGGGCGGATCAACGACCTACGTACCCGTTTCGGCAAAGACCGGCCAGGGCATAGACGACCTTCTGGAGATGATCCTGCTCGAGGCCGATGTCATGGAGCTTAAGGCAAACGCCAGAAGACAGGCCAGGGGAATGGTGATAGAGGCCGAGCTTGATAAGGGCAGAGGCGCAGTCGCTACCGTTCTCGTACAGAAGGGAACCCTTCATGTCGGGGATTTCGTGGCCTGCGGAATGAGCCACGGCAGAGTCAGGGCCATGATCGACGACAAGGGAAAGAGGGTCAAGGAAGCAGGACCTTCCATGCCGGTCGAGATACTCGGACTTGATGAAGTCCCCGAAGCAGGTGAGATATTCGTATCTCCCGAAAGTGAGAAGGAAGCGCAGGAGTTTGCGAATACATACAACGAACAGCATAAGAAGGAGCTTCTCTCAGAGACAAGGAAGAAATCCGTCAGCCTGGATGATATCTATGATCAGATCAAGGAAGGCGACCTGAAGGAGTTCAATATCATAATCAAAGCTGATGTACAGGGATCCGTCGAGGCACTCAAGACCTCCCTGCTCAAGCTTTCAAATGATGAGATCGCGGTCAAGGTCATACACGGCGGAGTCGGAGCCATCAACGAATCGGATGTGGTGCTGGCATCGGCTTCCAATGCGATCATCATAGGCTTTAACGTAAGACCCGATAATACCGCCAAACAGATCGCCGAGTCCGAAAACGTGGATATACACCTCTATAAGGTTATCTATCAGGCCCTTGAAGATGTCGAGGCGGCCATGAAGGGTATGCTTGGTCCGGTATATGAGGAGAAGACTATCGGTCACGGAGAGATCCGCCAGGTATTCAAGGCTTCGGGCATCGGAAAGATCGCCGGATCCTATGTTACCGACGGCATAGTAGAAAAGGGCTGCACGGTCAAGGTCATGAGGGGCGATGATGTCCTGTTTGACGGACCTCTGGCTTCACTGAAGAGATTTAAGGACGACGTGAAGGAGGTCCGGGAGGGCTTCGAGTGCGGACTTGTATTTGAAGGTTTTGATGATGTGGAGGAGGGCGACAGGCTTGAGTTCCACAAACAGGTAGAAGTTGAAAGAGAATGAGAAAAAACAGTACCAAAAACAACAGGATAAATTCCGAGGTGCAAAGAGCGTTATCCTCCATAATACGGACCGTCAAGGATCCAAGAGTCGATCCCATGACATCGGTAACGGAGGTGGAGGTTGCTCCCGATCTGAAGACCTGTAAAGTCTTCGTTTCGGTGCTCTCGGATGACGGAGAAGAGACGATAAGGGGTCTCACGAACGCCGAGGGATATATCAGGCATGAGCTTGCGACAAGCATTAATCTCAGGAATACCCCCGAATTAAAGTTTGTGCTCGACAGATCCATAAGCTACGGTGTTGATATCTCCAAACGGATAGACGAAGTGATAGCAGCCGACGAGAAGGCCAGAAGCGAAAGGAATGCGGATGATAGAACTTGAAAAGATATGTAAGGACAAAAAGAGCATAGCGATCAGTTCTCATATAAGGCCGGACGGAGATGCATTCGGGTCATCGCTTGCGATGTACAACCATCTGAAAAAGAAATATCCCGAGGTGAAGACGGACATATACCTTATAGATCCGAATACTCTGTATTCATTTCTTCCCGGATTCGACGAAATAAAGACCGAACCCTCTGACGAAGCCTATGATCTTGTTATAGCGCTTGATATGGGAGAAAAAGAACGGCTCGGAAAGAACGCTGTTCTTCTCGATAATGCAAAGGAAACGGTATGCATAGATCACCATCTCGGATACGCGGGCATAGCGGCTGAAGCAAATTCCTACATAGATACGGAAGCATCCTCAGCTGCAGAGCTCGTTTTTGATGTTATCGGAAAAGAAGAGATCGATGACGATACAGCGGTCTGTATCTATACCGGGATCGTGTGTGATACCGGAGTGTTCGAGTATTCGAATACCTCGCGCAAGACCATGGAGATCGCGGGATTTTTGCTCGAGTTTGATTTCGATCATACGAAGGTCGTAAACGAGGCTTTTTATGAAAAGACATACCGCCAGACCCTGCTGCTTGGCAGATCCCTGCTTGAGAGCATCCTGATGATGGACGGGAAGGTCATCGTGTCCGTCATAACCCAGAAGACGCTTAAGTTTTATAATGCCACATCCAAGGATCTCGAGGGGATAGTAAGCCAGCTCAAGCATACCAAAGGCGTGGACGTGGCCATATTTATGCATGAGACCGTGACGGGTGAATATAAGGTCTCGCTCAGATCCAATGGGAAGGTGAATGTACAGGTGATCGCGTCCAGGTTCGGAGGCGGCGGGCATGAAAGAGCATCGGGCCTGACCATGACGGGAAGCAGCTACGATGTGATAAACAATATAACCGCCGAGATAGAAAAGCAATACAGCGAAACGGAAGAATAAGGTGGGAGGCAGCGTCCCTGAAAACAGATATACCGGCGTGCTGCCCGTCATGAAGGAAAAGGGTTATACCTCAAATGATGTCGTGGCAAAGCTTCGAGGCATCCTGAGGATGAAAAAGATCGGACATACCGGGACCCTTGATCCTCAGGCGGAGGGAGTCCTGCCCATATGTCTGGGCAAGGCAACGAAGATCGCAGGTTATCTTACCGACACCGACAAGACTTACCGGTGCGTGATGAGGCTCGGATTAAGGAGCGACACGGAGGACATGACCGGGAAAGTAACCGCGGTCTCGGATTGCAGGGGGATAAGTTTTGAAGAGATCACCGATGCCATCCTCTCTTTTAAGGGAGAATACGACCAGATCCCCCCGATGTATTCCGCAAAGAAGATAAACGGCAGGAAACTCTATGAGCTTGCAAGGGAAGGGATAGAGATAGAGAGACGTCCCTCAAGGGTCAATATAAAAGACATATATGATATCGCATCTTTAAAGTCGGAGACATATGACGATACGGCAGTAGCAGATGTCGACGGTAAGGCTGATGGTGACGGTTACCCGGGCGTGCAGTTTACGGTGGAGTGTTCAAAGGGCACCTATATAAGATCCCTTTGCCGTGATATCGGAGAAAAGCTTGGGTGCGGGGCCGTTATGGAGAGTCTCATAAGGATCAGAGCCTGTGGCATAGATATCGGTGATTGTCTTACATTGTCGGAGATAGAGCGGATAGTCCGCGAAGGCAATGACACAGATGGCATAGAAAACAGGATCTTTCCCATAGACCGTTTCTATGAGGATTGCAGCAGGATACAGGTTTCGGGACGCACAGAGATCATGGTAAGGAACGGGAATAAGTTCAAGGCGGGAACAACGCTTTCCGGTCGTTACAGGGTTTATTTTGAAGACGGGACTTTTGCTGCGATCTATGATATAGAAAAGGGTGAGGCGCGACTTTGCAGATTGTTTCTGTGATGGAAAAAGACCGGCGCGCTGCGATCGCGATCGGTAAATTTGACGGGGTGCATCTCGGACACAGGAAGCTTCTGGATGAGATCGTATCATACAGAAAAAAGGGACTGTATCCGCTTGTTTTTACATTTGAGAGCCCGATGGCGGA
>JAILQK010000092.1 GCA_024699045.1 Lachnospiraceae bacterium
CCCCCAGGCAGAATACAATAATCAGTTCAAACGATATGATACCGATGAAAACGTAACTCTGTCCTATGATGATGCGGACGGGAGAACCGGTCCGGGCGGGTATAACGGTCCACCGGATCAGGGCGGAGAAAGCGATGAGTACTATGATGAAGAGCCGGAGGATCAGGGGTTCTTTGCAAGGCTTTTCGGGCGCAGACCGCGTAAGTAGTACAGGGACGGGGATCTGTCATAACAGACATACAGCATGATCCGGCCTGAGGGCGGGGTCATGTTTTGCGAAGTGTACTTTTTTCAAGACATACGCTTTCTCAATTGACATCCATCAGTGCGGGTGTTAAGTTATTGTATACAAGATACAAACCTGTGTTATTAACATAGGAAGTGATAATTCTTTTTTTACTACATTAAACCATTTATTATACTTTAAGAAGGAGGGTATTATGGCATTTGAAAAGGAATGGAGAGGCTTTAAGGGAACACACTGGACAGATGATGTGAATGTCCGCGACTTTATTCAGGACAATTACACACCTTATGACGGTGACGAGTCCTTCCTGGCTGATCCTACAGACGCAACAAACAAACTTTGGGGCAGGCTTCAGGAGATCCAGAAGGCTGAGAGAGATAAGGGCGGAGTCCTTGAGTGTGAGACAGAGATCGTTTCTTCACTTACAGCTTATGGCCCCGGCTACATCGATGAGAGCATGAAGGATCTTGAGCAGATCGTAGGTCTTCAGACCGACAAGCCTCTGAAGAGAGCATTCATGCCTTACGGCGGTATCAAGATGGCTCAGCAGGCAGCAGAGCAGTACGGATACAAAGTTAACGAGAAGTATGAGCAGATATTCAATGAGTATCACAAGACTCACAACCAGGCAGTTTTTGATGCTTATACCGACGAGATGAAGGTTGCACGTCACACACATATCGTAACCGGACTTCCGGATACATACGGACGTGGACGTATCGTAGGCGACTACAGAAGGATCGCTCTTTACGGTATCGATTACCTCATCGAGAAGAAGTCACAGGATAAGAAGAACTGCGGACACGGCGATATGACCGATGACGTTATCAGACTTCGCGAGGAGCTCTCCGAGCAGATCAGAGCACTTCAGGGAATGAAGGAGATGGCAAAGATCTACGGTTATGATATCTCAAAGCCCGCGACAAACGCTAAGGAAGCTGTACAGTGGCTGTACTTCGGATATCTCTCAGCTATCAAGACTCAGAACGGCGCGGCTATGTCAGTAGGACGTATCTCAACCTTCCTTGATATCTATATCGAGAGAGACCTGAAAGAGGGTACCATCACAGAGTCACAGGCTCAGGAGCTTATCGACCACATGACAATGAAGTTCAGGATGGTCAAGTTTGCCCGTATCGAGTCTTACAACCAGCTCTTCTCAGGCGATCCCGTATGGGCAACCCTTGAGATGGCAGGTATCGGAATGGACGGACGTTCAATGGTAACAAAGAACGACTTCAGATTCCTTCATACTCTTGAGAACATGGGACCTTCACCTGAGCCCAACCTTACGGTGCTTTACAGCTCACAGCTTGGTGAGGCATTCAAGAAGTATGCGGCAAAGATCTCAGTCATGACTTCTTCGATCCAGTATGAGAACGACGATGTAATGAAGCCCATCTGGGGTGATGACTACAGCATCTGCTGCTGCGTATCCGCAACACAGACAGGTAAAGAGATCCAGTTCTTCGGCGCAAGAGCTAACCTTGCAAAGGCTCTTCTGTACGCTATCAACGGCGGTAAGGATGAGAAGCACAAGGATAAGGCCGGCAAGCCTATGCAGTGCGGTCCCGAGCTTGCTCCGATCACTTCAGAGTATCTTGATTACGATGAGGTTATGCATAAGTATGACATCATGCTTGACTGGCTGGCAGGACTCTATGTAAATATCCTGAACCTCATCCACTATATGCATGATAAGTATTATTATGAGGCAGCAGAGATGGCTCTTATCGATACCGACCTCAGAAGAACATTCGCAACCGGTATCGCAGGCTTCTCACACGTTATCGATTCACTTTCGGCCATCAAGTATGCAAAGGTTAAGGTTCTCCGTGATGAGTTCGGCCTTGCTACCGGCTTTGAGACAGAGGGAGAGTTCCCTAAGTACGGTAACGATGATGACAGAGCTGATGAGATCGGTGTATGGCTGCTGAAGACTTTCATCACGAAGGTTAAGAAGTATCATACATACAGGAACTCAGAGCCTACAACCTCTATCCTGACCATCACATCAAACGTTGTTTACGGTAAGGCTACAGGTGCTACTCCTGACGGAAGAGAGGCATACAAGCCTTTCGCACCCGGTGCTTCACCTTCATACGGCGCAGAGCAGAGCGGACTTCTTGCTTCACTGAATTCAGTAGCAAAGATCCCTTACGAGTACTCACTGGATGGTATCTCAAATACCCAGACAATGAGCCCCGATGCTCTCGGACATGACGATAAGGAAAGAGCTGAGAAGCTTGTTTCGGCAATGGACGGATATTTTGATAACGGTGCTCATCACCTTAACGTCAACGTATTCGGAACCGAAAAGCTGCTTGACTGTCAGGCACACCCTGAGAAGCCTGAGTACGCTAACTTCACGATCCGTGTATCGGGTTATGCGGTTAAGTTCATCAGCCTTACAAAGGAGCAGCAGGACGACGTTATCGCAAGGACATGCCATAAGAGACTTTAATCTGTGAAGTCCGGGACATCCGGTAAAGGATGCGTACGGAGTGAAAAAGATTGAATAATAAGATATGGTAAGAGGGGCGCCGCTTCAGATGAAAGGTTCATCCGAGCGGCGTCCCGTTTTATTTCCCGGAGCGATCCGGGGAGAGTCAAAGAGATGAAACAGGGTTCCAGGCACGATCGATCGCGGGAACGGTTGAAAACGAAGATCGCGGGAACGATCGATCGCGGGAATGGTTGAAAACGAAGATCGCAGGCACGGTTGAAAAAAGCGGCGCGCTTGTTTATTATGATAATATATGTATAGGAGACGATCCTGCGGAACTATGCGGGATAAATACGGAAGGGGTTAAATATGAAGGGTGCGATTCATTCATTGGAATCATTTGGTTCGGTAGACGGGCCCGGGATCAGATATCTGATCTTTATGTACGGCTGCAATATGAGATGTAAGTATTGTCACAATGTGGATACCTGGGATAAGTCCAAATGTACCCAGTTCATGGAGCCGGATGAACTGCTTGATAAGGCGGAAAGGTACAGATCCTACTGGGGTGACAAGGGTGGCATCACGGTATCCGGAGGAGAGGCTCTGCTGCAGATGGACTTTCTGCTTGAGCTTTTTAAGAAGGCGAAGGAAAGAGATATCAACACCTGCCTGGATACTTCGGCGCAGCCCTTTACCAGAGAGCAGCCTTTCTTTGGTAAGTTTGAGGAGCTGATGAAGTACACCGATCTGATATTACTCGATATCAAGCATATCGATCCCGAAGAGCATAAAAAGCTTACAGGCCATGATAATGCAAATATCCTTGATTGTGCGAGATACCTGTCCGACATAAAGAAGCCGGTATGGATCCGCCATGTGCTCGTGCCCGGGATCACCGATGTGGATGAGTATCTCGAGAAGACGGCAGAATTCATCAAAAGCCTTGATAATATTCAAAGAGTGGATGTGCTCCCTTATCATACCCTTGGGGTACACAAATGGAGAGAACTGGGCATCCCTTATCAGCTGGAGGATGTTGATCCGCCGACACCGGAGCGTCTGCAGCACGCCAAGAATATACTGGGCGATGAGCATTGAGATGCAAAAATTACATAACGAGGATGCATAAAGCGACATGAGATAAAATAGCACCGGATCATATCCGGGGTCTCTCTTCGTTTTACGTTGAAAGAACATGATTTAACCGCTATAATGAGTCTGTATTCGATCATAATTTCAAAGGGGAAAAACGATGTCTAACGATAATACGGAGCAGATCAGGATCGTACAGGAAACTGTTGCCGGTAAGGAGATTACATTTGCGCACATCATAGGGAGTCCTGCTCCCGTGATATTCCAGAAACTGGGACTGAACCCGCAGGTTGATTATGCCTCTTCGGCAATCGGGATAATGAACATGACTCCTCCCGAGTCTGCGGTGATCGCTTCGGATATAGCCATAAAGAGCGGTAATATCTATCTGGGGTTTGCCGACAGATTTACGGGAACCCTTATCATCACAGGAGAGCTCGCGGATGTCAACTCCGCGCTGACGGAGATCGTCAATTATTTCCGTGACCAGCTCGGTTATGTGGTATGCAGGATAACCAAAAGGTGACAGTGAACGATGGCTTCTTTTGGTACTAAAGAACTGCTCGAAAAGATATTCCATGATGATTATGAAAACCTGAAAGGCCGTACGCTGAGGATGACGAGACTTCGTATCCCGGGCAAGGAGGTCTGTCTTGCGCATGTCTTCACTCCCACTTCGGGAGAGGTATATCACAATCTGGGACTTCATATAGGAGTCCATGAGGGTGAGGATCACAGCGGTGAGGCGGTCGGGATCATCCGGTTTACCCCGTGGGAAGCGGTAGTCGTGGCAGCGGATACGGCTATGAAGGCGGCAGATATCCGGATCGGATTCATGGACAGATTTTGCGGCTCCCTTATCATCACGGGGGCTCATGCGCAGGTCGAGACAGCCGTAGATGAAACCGTCAGATTTTTTGGAGATGAATTGGGATTCATGGTGTGTCCCGTGAATAAAAGTTGACATAAATTAATTTTGAGATCGGTGTGAGTGGACATAACGTATGAAAAAGATGTTTCTGATGGGACGGAGTGAGGCAGGAAAGACCTCGCTCACTCAGGCGCTCAAGGGAGAAGAGCTTCATTATAATAAGACCCAGTACACAAATATAGCTGACGATATGATCGATTCCCCGGGGGAATACGCGGAGTCCAAGTATTTCAGCCTGGGTTTGGCCTGCTTTTCCTTTGAAGCGGATGTAGTCGCTATCGTACAGTCGGCGGATGAGCCGTATAATCTTTTCGGACAGTGTCTGCATACTTTCATCCTGAGGCCTCTTATCGGGGTTATAACCAAGACCGATTCTACTTATGCCAATATTCCCATGATAAAACAGTGGATGCAGGATGCCGGCTGTGAGAGGATATTTGAAGTCAATAACGTGACGGGAGAGGGGATAGACGAGCTTATGGAATATCTGTCCGAAGACCTTGAACCTCTGACGCTTGAGCAGGCAAAATTCAAACAGAGGCTCGGGATAAATGAATGGGATCCACTGCCCGAGGGCGTGGAGTATCCGCCGGAGATAGCGGCAGGGTAAGCCCTTCAGTCACTTTTCAAGCAGGTATTTAAGGAATTCAATGCCGTGATCCAGATACGAGGAGTTAGGACTTACGGCATAGTAGCAGTCCTCGTCGAAGTAGGGGAAGGTTTCGCCGTAGATATCGGTGAAGCCTTTTTTTATCGCTTCGGAGCCGCTTATATTTATCGCGGCCGGAAAGTCGTATTTCTTTCCCGTCGCCGGGTCTTCGTAATGGGCGGTCAGGATCTCGATGTTTTCGTCACGGATCCGGGCCATCAATTCCTCCGGGAGCAGGTCGTTAAGGTCAACGAAGGCCTGGCCTTCCGCCAGTTCCTCCATTATGTCTTTTGGGCCTATGGTCGCGTCTATCGAGCCGACATTGTACTCGATGAGAAGCTTTTGCTTCTCCGAATACATACCCTGATCCATTGTGGAGGTGTCATAATTGGCATTAAGAGTGATCTTTTCCTTATCCGGATCAAAGTCGGAGCAGCTTTCCCTGAAATCATCGAGAAGAGTACGATCGGCGAGCTCGGAAACATTGGAGTCGATCATGACCAGGTTGAAGACCGTGGGTTTGTAGGCGAGCCTTCCGCGAATAAAAGATACGACCGCGATCACAACGATCATCGCAATGATGATCGGGTATTTATAATAATCCCAGATATAACGGAGCTTTGCCCGTGTATTCATTTGTCTGAATTTGTCCCGGTCCATGCGTAAGGTGTCTTAGTTCTTTGAAGTATGATATAATCTTCGATTATATTAGAATTTGCGAGAGGAGGCAAATATGGACGATCTGTATGTAGAATGCCTTGTGGAAAAAAAATCCGGCATGTCTGAAACCGTGATAAAAGGGATCGCATACGGGGCGACGGTGCTTTTTGCGATACTGGGTCTTTCTTCTTTCTTATTCCTCCTGGGGCTTGGGATCATGCTTTTGGTGGACTTCCTGCTGCTCCCCAGACTTTCGGTGGAGTATGAATATCTCTATGTGTCAAAATCGCTTGAGATAGACAGCATTTTTTCAAAGCAGAAGAGAAAGAAGAACATCGAATACGATCTGGAGCAGATGGAGATATTTGCCGAAGAGGGAGCCTGGCAGCTCGACGAATACAAGAATCTGAAGACCGTGAACAAAGACTATACCTCCGGGGCTGAAGGCATAAACGCATGGATACTGATCGTTCACAACGGACAGGACATCCACAGAGTGAGGCTTGAGCCGAATGAGGAACTCATAGAGGCGATAAAAACCTTCTTTCCGAGAAAGGTCTGCCGTAAAGCATAGACCCGAGTGGACCCGGGGGACGGAGTCAGGGGGTCATTGGACCCGGGGGACGGAGTCAGGGGGTCATTGGATCAGATGCAAAGCAGACTTAATGATAAGAAGATATAAAAAGGTGGTTTCATGTCAGGAATTATGTTAAAATAGTTGGAATTAAAACGAAAATGCCTCGAGTTGACGCATGCTTTGTGATAATAAATGGAGGACATGAATATGAGCAGAATAATTGGGGACGGCATCACCTTTGACGATGTACTTCTTGTTCCATCCTATTCAGAGGTCGTACCAAATCAGGTAGATATCACTACAAATCTTACGCAGAGCATAAAACTGAATATCCCGCTTATGAGCGCCGGAATGGATACGGTAACAGAGAATCGTATGGCTATTGCGATGGCCAGACAGGGCGGCATAGGAATAATACATAAAAACATGTCGATAGAGGCTCAGGCGGATGAAGTCGATAAGGTTAAAAGATCCGAAAACGGAGTCATAACCGATCCGTTCTCATTGTCCCCGGATCATACGCTCGAAGATGCGGATAATCTGATGGGCAAGTTCAGGATCTCCGGAGTGCCGGTCACTGAGGGAAGAAAACTGGTCGGGATCATCACAAACAGAGATCTGAAATTTGAAACGGATTTCACTCAGAAGATCAGAGACCGGATGACAAAGGATAATCTGGTCACCGCAAAGGAAGGGATCACTCTTGAGGAAGCAAGAAAGATACTGGCGGAAGCCAGAAAGGAGAAGCTTCCCATTGTCGATAATGAGGGTAATCTGAAGGGACTTATCACAATAAAAGATATAGAAAAGCAGATCAAGTATCCGAACTCTGCAAAGGATGAAAAAGGAAGACTCCTTTGCGGAGCGGCTGTCGGGATAACGATGAATGTGCTCGAAAGGGTCGAGGCGCTTGTAAAAGCAAAAGTCGATTGTATAGTCCTTGATTCAGCGCATGGTCATTCCGAGAATGTAATGAAGTGCGTAAGAATGGTTAAGGAGGCATATCCCGATCTGCAGCTTATAGCCGGAAATGTGGCAACGGGTGAAGCGACCGAGGATCTTATAAAGGCCGGAGTCGATGCGGTAAAGGTCGGAATAGGCCCCGGATCGATATGTACAACCCGTGTGGTAGCCGGTATAGGCGTGCCGCAGATCTCGGCGATCATGGATTGTTATGAAGCGGCAAAGAAATATGGAGTCCCGATCATTGCGGATGGCGGAATCAAATATTCGGGCGATGTGACCAAAGCATTGGCCGCAGGCGGTTCCGTTACAATGATGGGATCGATGTTTGCGGGCTGTGATGAGGCTCCCGGAGATTTCGAGCTTTTCCAGGGACGTAAATACAAAGTATACAGGGGAATGGGCAGTATTTCAGCGATGGAGAACGGGAGTAAGGACCGGTATTTCCAGGAAGGCGCGAAAAAGCTCGTGCCGGAAGGCGTTGAAGGTCGTGTAGCGTATAAAGGATCCGTTGAGGATACGGTTTATCAGCTTATAGGCGGACTCAGATCCGGTATGGGATACTGCGGAGCAGGGAGCATCAAGGAGCTTCAGGAAACCGGAAGGTTTGTGAAGATATCCAGCGCTTCGCTTAAGGAGAGCCATCCTCATGATATACATATCACAAAGGAAGCACCGAATTACGCGGTAGACGATAACTGATGTTCCGTTATATATATACTGAGTTTTTCAAAACAATAAGGTCAAAGTATTCAATCAAATTCATTCTTGCTATAGTTGCAACTTTTGTACTGGCAAACCTTGCAATGATAGCCTTCAGAGACTATGTTTACGGTACGAATGACGGAACCTACGGTTACAACATAATCATGTTTGCCGGAGGTTTTTTCTGGATGCCTTATTATGTAACGATCTTTATCTCAGATATGGTTTTTGGCGAAACCTACCCCGATCCTTTTATAAAGGACCGGATCACAAAGAGACTGCGGCGGCCGCATCTATATATAGGTAAGCTTCTTACCACGTTTCTCATGCTTATATTCTATGTAGCTTTTGCTTTTATCGCATTTATAGGAATCTCTACTTTGTTCCAGCTTTCTACCGGGACTCTGTCGGGGGCAGTAGTTAAGGATTTCGCGGTCAATGTAATGTGTGCAGTGCCTTTGCTTGCGGCGGGATGTTCGCTGGGGATGATGGCGCTTTTTTGCTTTGAGCGTAAACTATGGGCATTCGTAACTTTCTGGGTGATAACGATAGTGGTCCCGAGGATAGTTATGCTGCTCGGAGCTGAGCCGATAAGCATAGCTCTTTTTAAGACGATCAAGGATAAGGTTCTTTTGACACCGCAGTTTACCACGCTGCAGTTTTTTGCTTCGAGAGATGTGCCGCAGATCCTGATCTCAAGCGCGGTTTACATAATTGTTTCAACTCTGATAGGGGGATATGTATTCTGCAGAAAGAGGATCGATAATCTTCCTGCAGATGCAGGCAACAGTTATAAGAAACGTAAATAACCGGTCCGTATACCGGATACAAGGGGAGAGGATATGGTTTTTGGACGAAACAGCCAGTGCTGGTGCGGCAGTGGATTAAAATATAAGAACTGTCACGAAGCATTTGATGAGAAAATTGCTGAATTTAAGAGGCTGGGATATAAGGTTCCGGGACATGAGATAATAAAAACGCCGGAGCAGATCGCAGGGACAAAGAAAAGTGCAGTTATCAACATGGCCTGTCTGGATTATGTAGGAAAGCATATAAAGGCGGGTATCACAACACAGGATATCGATGACTGGGTATCAAAAATAACAAAGGATATGGGCGGAACACCGGCTACTTTAGGATATGAAGGGTTTCCGAAGAGTGTGTGTACATCCATCAATTCTCAGGTATGTCACGGGATCCCTTCTGAAGAGGATGTGCTTGAAGACGGCGATATCATTAATGTTGACTGTACTACGATCCTTGACGGGTATTACGCTGACAGCTCAAGGATGTTTATGATAGGAGATGTCGCTCCGGAAGCAAAAAAGCTGGTGGAGGATGTCCATGAAGCGGTAAGGGTAGGGCTTGCGGCAGTAAAACCGTGGAAGACCCTTGGAGATATGGGGCATGCCGTTAACGAGTTCTGCAAATCCAAAGGCTATTCGGTAGTCCGTGAGATCGGCGGGCACGGTGTGGGACTGGATTTCCACGAAGATCCGTGGGTCAGCTATGTGACAGAACCGAATACTGAGATGGTCATGGCTCCGGGGCTCATGTTTACGATCGAACCGATGGTCAATATGGGAAAGCCGGACATCTTTATCGATGCCGAAAACGATTGGACGGTTTATACCGATGATGACAGTCTGTCTGCCCAATGGGAGGTTCAATTGGTCGTTACCGATGACGGATACGATCTGATCTCCTGGTAGGAGAAAGACAACGGAAATAATAACATAACAAAAGCTATCACAGCGTGTGTTATAAAACAGGGAAAAAGAACCAGAAACAGCAATAACTGGGATATCATTACCCGGGACAGTATCAGCAGTAATAATAACACAAAGTATCATAACAAGGATCATAATAATGAAAATACCGGATAATTACAGATCGGCGTTGGATATAAAACAAACGCAGGTCGCCATTAAAGAAGTAAAGGATCATTTTGAAAGAGCGCTGGCAAAGCATCTGAACCTTACCAGGGTTTCGGCTCCGCTTTTTGTCACTCCCGAATCGGGACTTAATGACAATCTGAACGGGATTGAGAGACCGGTAAGCTTTGATGTGGCTGAAACCGGGGCAAAGGTGGAGATCGTTCAGTCTCTGGCCAAGTGGAAGAGAATGGCTCTGGGGAAATACGGGTTTACTCCGGGCGAAGGACTCTATGCTGACATGACGGCTATACGAAGAGATGAGGAGACGGATAACCTTCATTCGATTTATGTCGACCAGTGGGACTGGGAGAAAGTTATCGAAAAAAAGGATCGTTCCTTTCAGACCTTAAAGGAAAATGCCGATGCGGTTTATGAGGCAATGAAGGAAACAGAAAAATATATCTCGGATAAGTATGATTATATAGAAGGACAGCTTCCGGACAAGCTTACCTATATAACAACTCAGGAGCTTGAGGATATGTATCCGGATCTTGATCCGAAGGGGAGAGAGCGGGAAGCGGTAATGCTTCACGGAGCGGTCTTTCTTTCACAGATCGGCGGTAAACTCAGATCCGGAAAGAAGCACGACGGAAGAGCGCCGGACTATGATGACTGGACATTAAACGGTGATATCATCGTGTATTATCCCGTGCTGGATATCTCTTTTGAGGTGTCTTCGATGGGAGTAAGGGTAGATGAGGATGCACTGATGAGTCAGTTGAAAGAGGCGGGATGTGAGAAAAGAAAGGAACTGGCGTTTCAGAAGGCTTTGCTGGAGAAGCAGCTCCCTTACAGCATCGGCGGCGGTATAGGGCAGTCCAGGATATGTATGTATTTCCTTCGCAAGGCTCATATAGGAGAGGTTCATTCATCGGTATGGCCGGAGTCGATCCGGGAAGAGACGACCAAACAGGGAATAAAGTTATTATAAGAAGAAGCTGCCCGGCAGTGGATTGGTTTATCATAGAAAGACATCTTCCGGCGGGGCAAGGGTTTATTTTAGAAATAAATTACCCGGCAGGGTATCGGTATATTACAGAAAGAGAGTGGTTTACATAAATGTATAGAGAGAGACGCAAATCCTCGCTGGGGAAGTGGATGGCGATAGTATTTGTTCTTATTATCATCCTGGTGCTGCTTTTAGCCTATCTTATCCTGGCGGGAAAAGGAAATTCAACCCCCGTTACACAGAACATCCAGCGTGAGGTTACCAAAAAGGCGGTCGATACGGTCATTACGGAACAGAGCGGCGGGAGTGTTACTCTGAAAGATGTAGAATCTCAGATGACTGAGGAGGATTCAGAGCAGTTCAATGAGATCGTTGATAAGTATTCGGATTCCGGGCTGATCTCAGAGGCGATAAGTATATATACCGAGAATGGCGGCGACATAAATGCGACAGCCGATCAGATCAAGGATAAGGTAAGTCCGGAGGATGTCGAGGCGCTGAAGGAATTGTATTCCAAATATGCGGAATAAGAACGCGATCAGAACCACGGTTAAAAGGACGCGGATACAGGGCGCGGAAACATAGCACGGATAGAAAGGACAGGGATCTACAGGGAGCTTTTGCGGAAGAGCTCCCTTTTTGTTGGTCTTGAGCAGGGTTCAGCCTGTGGGGAACGGTTGTGAGCGGTTCATAACCTGTGGTATGATTAAGATCATGAAAACGATAAATATATCGGTCAGAAATCTGGTGGAGTTTATATTCAGAAACGGGGATATAGACGAAAGAAGAGGACAGGGAGGAAGTGTCGAGGCCATGCTTGAAGGCGCGAGGATCCACCGTGCGATACAGTCGGCGGCCGGATCCGATTATAGTGCCGAGGTAGCGGTCAGAGAAGAAATAACACTTGCTCCCGATCTTGTGCTGGCTCTCGAAGGACGGGCAGACGGCATCATTGATAACAAGGGATATATAACAGTTGATGAGATAAAAGGGATGTACCTCAACGTCCTGAAACTGACGGAACCATTTGAAGTTCATCTGGCTCAGGCAAAATGCTATGCCTACATATGGGCGGCGCAGCACGGATTGTCGGATATTTCCGTCAGAATGACTTATGTCGGGATCGAAGATCGCCAGATCAAGCTCTTTAATTATGATTATGAATGGACGGAGCTTTCGGCCTGGTTTGAGGAGCTTATGGCAAAGTATCGGCCCTGGGCCGTACATATCGCGGAATGGATGGATATCAGGGAAGCTTCGGTAAAGAAGCTGGAATTTCCTTATGAATACAGGCCCGGACAGAAGAAGCTCGCAGCCGATGTTTATAAAACCATTTATCATAGGAAGAAACTCTTTCTGGAGGCTCCGACCGGAACGGGAAAGACTCTGGCTGTGCTCTTTCCCGCTCTCAAGGCCATGGGGGAAGGCCTGGTTTCATACGTCTTTTTCCTTACTGCGAAAAATATTGGAGCCAATGCGGCCAAGGATGCACTTGAGCTTATGCGCAGCAAAGGCGGACTTCGTATGAAGTCTGTCAATCTGATAGGAAAGGAAAGGGCATGTATCAGTGCCGTGCCTCATTGCAACCCGGACGAGTGTGTATTTGCCAAGGGGCATTTTGACAGAGTGAATGAGGTATTATATTCGCTCGTCACGTTGAGAGATTCCTTTGACCGTGAGTCAATAGAAAAAGCCGCGATCGAAGGAAACGTCTGTCCCTACGCGCTCGCGAGAGATCTGACCGAATTTTCGGATTGTATAATATGCGACTATAACTATGTATTTGACCCGTCTGTTTCGCTCAGGCATTTTTTCGGAGAACAAAAACGGACAGGAGAGTATCTGTTTCTCGTAGATGAAGCCCATAATCTGGTTGACAGGGCAAGGGGGATGTACAGCGCCGAATTGAGTCTCAGACACCTGGGTCATGTGAAATCGCTGATCCGGGGGATCGACAGGCGGCTCAGCACATACATGAATGGACTGATTTCCTGCATGGAGGCTCTGGCCGATAGATACGAGGAATCCGGGGAGAGATATATCCTCATTACCGATATTGAAGATGTGAATAATGCCGCATCAAGGGTCGCCGGGAGATTCATGGAACTGATGCATGATAAAAAGAGCAGCAGATCCGATGAAAAAAACGATCAGGCTTCCGGGCAGATGTCGCTTCCGGGCCGGATGATGATCACGGGGCAGATGACGCTCCCGGGAATGCAGCCGGATATCAGGGAGACGGCCACTGCAGGGGAGAATAAAGGAGCCGGAAAAGACGCGGGAAAAGCTGAAGAAAAAGCCGAAGAAAAGGCCGAAGGAAAGGCTGAAGGAAAGGCTGAACGGTTCGGTGATGAGGCGATGCAGTTTTATTTCGATCTGCTGGGATTTCTTGATATATGTGACAGGGTCGATCAAAGATACCGCATATATGTGGAAAAAACCGAGAAAGAGGATATCCGGCTGAAGCTATTATGTGTTGATCCTTCCCATAATCTCGCGGAATATCTGGCATATGGGAGATCGGCAGTGTTTTTCTCGGCAACATTGCTGCCGGTAAGCTATTATATGGACCTTCTGACAGGAACGAGGGATGACTATACGGTATACGCTACATCGATATTTGATCCTCAAAAGCTGGGTGTTTTTGTGGATACGGCGGTCACATCGCGATATGCGCGACGTGGAGTGGAAGAATACAGAAAGATCGCGGAGCATATAATCGGGATCACCGGTTGTCACAAGGGGAATTACCTGGTTTTCTTCCCTTCGTACCTTTTTCTTGAAAACGTGTATAAGGAGTATGAGAAGCTGACGGGCCATACAGATCAGAGATGCATCTGTCAGGTCTCGGATATGACCGAGTCTCAAAGAGAGGATTTTCTGGCTGCTTTTGAATCAAAAGACGAAAAGTTATCAACAATCGGATTTTGTGTTTTGGGAGGTTTGTTTTCCGAAGGAATAGACCTTACCGGAGAGAAGTTGATAGGCGCGATCATTGTAGGTACTGGGCTTCCGCAGATAAGCAACGAAAAAGACATACTGAAAGCCTATTTTGATGATAACGGTCGTGATGGATTTGACTATGCCATGAAGATCCCGGGGATGAATAAAGTACTTCAGGCGGCAGGGAGGGTGATACGCACCGAAAACGATACAGGTGTTATTGCACTTCTCGACGAGAGGTTTGATAAAGCAGACCATAAAGTCATGTTTCCCAGAGAGTGGCTTAAAGTCACAAAAATAACAGGATGCGAATTTAATTCGGTGAAAAGATTTTGGGAAATATATGAAAATAACGAAACGGATGGTATGAAAATACAATGATATTTATCGAGTGTGATCCAATAAAAAATACAGATGATATCCATGCTCTTACGAGGGCTTTTTTTCCGTCCGAGGATGTCCGAATAACACTCCGTGATGATTGCAAAAATCCTACATCGCATCCTGTTATAAAACCCGTAAATAGTGGAAAAGGTGGAAAACTTGTTTATAAATCGGACATGGGTGCTATGTTTGAAATCGAGGTGTTGAATGACACTAAAGATGAATTAAAAAGAACAGTGTATGAGGCGTTATCATTATATACCGGAAGAAGTCTTCCGTGGGGGGCACTAACAGGGATCCGACCGACACGTCTGGTACGCAAAAGAATAGAGGCCGGTATGAATGATGATGAAATAGTGGATGATATGAAAGCCTGCTATTTTACTTCGGAGGAAAAAACACGATTATCCCTTGAAATAGCGCGAAAAGAGCGGGAATTGACCGCAGGTTTGAGCGGGTACAGTCTGTATGTGGACGTGCCTTTTTGTCCTACAAGATGCCTGTATTGCTCTTTTACAAGCAATGCCGTCGGGAGTGACAGAAGCATCGTAACGCAGTATCTGGAGGCGTTGGAGAGTGAGATACGGTGCTGTGCCGGGCTTATGAACGGCAGGAGTCCGGCTACGGTGTATATTGGGGGAGGGACGCCTACGGCACTTGTTCCGGATGAGCTTGACAGGCTGCTGCAACTCCTCGAATATCATTTTAATATTCAAGCCGTGCCGGAGATAACCGTAGAAGCCGGAAGGCCGGATTCCATCACTCCGGAAAAGCTCAGAGTCCTGAAAGCTCATAACGTGACACGGATATCGGTGAATCCTCAGACCATGAACCAGAGGACGCTGGATCTGATCGGAAGGAGACATACGGTGGAACAGGTCGAGGAAGCCTTTTATATGGCGAGGGAACAAGGTTTTTATAATATTAATATGGATATGATATTAGGTCTTCCCGGTGAAGATATCGAAGATGTAGAACATACCGTCAATGAGCTCTGTAGGCTGTCACCGGACTCTTTGACGATCCATTCCCTTGCGGTGAAGAGAGCTTCATATCTCAAAGAATGGCTTGAAGAAAACAGACAGGGTGAGATCCCGGATTATACCGGGATGATGGATATCGCAAGCAGGGGCGCCAGAAGTATGGGGATGAGCCCTTATTATCTGTACAGACAGAAGAATATATCAGGGAATCTCGAAAACACCGGTTATGCAAAAGAGGGAAAGCATGGACTCTACAATATCCTGATCAATGAGGAGATCCAGGATATCCTTGCGCTCGGGGCAGGAGCGATAAGCAAGCGCGTGGATCCCGAGGGTAATGCCGTCAGGAGCGCAAATTTCAAGGAGGTTTGGGATTATATCGGTAAGATCGATATGGTTATAGACAAAAAACAGTCTTTTTGGATATAATTGTATGAGGGGAAGTTGTCTTTAACGTGGTAATACGACATGGAGAAATATAAAGACGATAAGGTCATCCTGACCAAAGAGGAGTATCAGAGCCTTCTGGATATCAATGAAAAGCTGGCTGATGCCGAAAAAAGAGCCAACGCGGCCAATAAGGCCAAGTCAGACTTTTTGTCATCAATGTCTCATGAGATAAGGACGCCCATGAACACGGTTCTCGGAATGAACGAGCTTATCCGGATGACACTGGCCGATCCCGATATCATGATAGGAGAAAAGATCGGCAGAGTAATAGGTTATTCTAACGGCATTCAGCACTCGGGAGAGATGCTGCTCTATGTCATTAACGATATTCTCGATATTTCAAGGATAGAATCAGGGAAGCTGGAGATACGTCCGGGCGAATACCGCATGCACAAGCTGCTTGACGATATGATCCCGCTCTTCAGGGCGAGCGCTGAGGGTAAGAATCTGTTTTTTGAAACCGAGATCGATACCGGACTTCCGGGACATGTGGAAGGCGATGACGTCAGGGTAAGGCAGATAGTTACCAATATCGTCAATAATGCCGTTAAATATACCCGTGAGGGGAAGGTGTGCCTTAAGATTTCGGGACGCGTGTCGGGGGATACCGTGATCTACGACATGTCTGTCAGTGATACAGGGATAGGGATAAAACAGGAAAACCTTGAGCACCTTTTTGATGCATTCGAAAGGGTCGACAGTGAGGAAACACATTATATAGAAGGAACCGGTCTCGGACTTACGATAGTGAAAAACCTTCTCGACCTTATGGGGGGATCGATCGAAGTTGACAGTGTCTATGGTGAGGGGACGGTATTCACCGTGCATATTCCTCAGAGAATGCTGTCAGATGAGAAGATAAAAGACTATACCCCGGATATAGGGCTTTCAAGCAAAGAAAACAAGCATCATTATTACAGAGGTTGTAAAGTCCTCGTAGTTGATGACAATCAGACTAATATTAAAGTGGCAACGAGCTTTTTAGAGAGGATGAAGGCCGCGCCTGAATCGGCACTCTCCGGGAGGGAAGCGCTGGAGCTTATAAGGCAGAAGCATTATGATCTGATCTTTATAGATCACATGATGCCTGAACTCAGCGGAGTCAAGGTCATTAAGAAGATCAAGTCGGACCCGGGATCTTATGCCCTTAACAAGGATACGCCATTCGTCGTCATGACCGCAAACGCAGTGGTAGGCGCAAAAGAGAAATATATCAATGAGTACGGCTTTGACGGATATATCGCAAAGCCATTCAGATTTGCCGAACTTGACGATGTTATGTCAACCTATATACAAGGTGAAGAATATGCCGAAGAGCCTGCTTCAGGCAAGGGACCTATGCGTGGCGGGCCGGGAGGTCCACCTCCGGGAGCCAGAGGAGAGATCTGGGATATCGATTTTGAAAGCGGGATCGAGGTCTGTGGTAATGCCGGTACATATAATGCTGTAGCGGAGACCTATCTGGATATCCAGGAGGAAAATGTCAGAAAACTTGCCGAGGGCATGAATTCCGAGGACTGGGAAAGCTATAGGCTGGTCGTTCATGCCCTTAAGTCTTCATCAATGACCATAGGCGCAAAGAACTTTTCGGGCTTTTCCATGACGGTGGAGAGTGCGACGAACGAGATCATAGACGGATCGGATAAAGAAAAGAACCTCGGATATCTCCGAGGCTCCTATAATTCCTATATGGCTGCATATTCAGCGGTATGCGAGAACCTGAGACGGCATCTTGCGTCCGTGAAGCATGCCTGACAGTCATTCCATTATCATCAGTTCTTTATAGTATTCCGTATAGTCCTTGCGTCCTTCCTTAGTGAAAGCGATCGCAGTCCTCGGATGCTGGTTGAATATGCCCGTCATCAGGTACTGGAGGTCGTATCCCCAAAGGATGCCTTCTTTATGCAAAGGCAGTATATAGTCCTCCACAAACTGAAGCACGGGATAGAACTTGTATTTGGGATTTCTCAGTAACCCAAGAAGATTTTCCATTGAGCAGTTTCCTGCGCCTCTTCCCATTCCGCCGTAGGTCGCATCAAGATAGTCGGCGCCGTCGCCACAGGCTTCAAGAGTGTTTGCAAAGGCCAGCTGCTGATTATTGTGCGCGTGCATCCCGATATCCTTGCCGTATTTGCCGGCGGCGTTAAGGTAGACATCGGCGATCCGGTTTATTTCCTCGGGATAAAGTGAACCAAAGCTGTCCACGATATATATGACATCTACCGGAGATTGTCCGAGCATGGAAAGCGCAACCTCGATCTCCGATTCTCTTGCCGATGAGATGGCCATGATATTGCAGGCGACCTCATAGCCTTTATTTTTGGCATCGGTTATCATGTCAAGGGCTGCAGGCATCTGATTGATATAGGTAGCGACCCGGATCATGTCTATCGGGGAATCGGATCTGGGTCTGATATCGTTTTTGTAGTCACATCTTCCGACATCCGCCATTACCACGAGTTTGAGGTCGGTTCCCTGATTGTCGCCTATCACATCGTATACATCATCATCATCGGTAAATTTCCATTTGCCGTAGGTGTCTGTGGAAAAAAGCTCTTTTGAGCCTTTATATCCGAGCTCCATATAATCGACTCCGGCCTTGATATTAGTCTTATACAGGGCGCGGACGAAGTCATCGGTGAAATTGTGATTGTTGCAAAGGCCCCCGTCCCTCATGGTAGCGTCGAGGACTCTTATGCTTTCCCTGAATCCGAGCAGGGTGGATACATCTTTTTCCAGCATTGTGTTTCTCCTTAATCCTTATCAGTATCGATCGTTTATGAAGTATATCATAAAAGTTGTGATTAATAAAAGAAATATTCGGTTCTCCGGATCCAATAAATGCAGATGTTACGGAATTGTTACAAAAAACCTTGACAGTGCCGTTACATGGGGTATAAAATACTCTGCGTATGCGGATGTAGCACAATGGTTAGTGCGCCGGCTTCCCAAGCCGGACACACGGGTTCGATTCCCGCCATCCGCTTTTTTTGTTTTATATGCAAAGATAAAGAGGATTCCGCAACTGCAGTGTATACGGATGCGGACAAATAATCAATTAGGAGAATGATATGAAAAAGAGAATTATACCTTTGGTGCTTGGGCTTACAGCAGCGCTGATATTTACGGCATGCGGATCCAAGGAGGAGGAAGCGTCGGAGGAGCCTTCGACTGAGGCGGCTGCGGCAGCGCCTGCAATGGTCATGCAGGAGACTGCGCCTTCGGAACAGCCTGTAGTAGAGGAGGAATCGGATGTCCCTCCCGAGGGGATGGTAGCAAACCCTCTCACGGGTGAGTGGATCGATGAGTCCCTTGCGGATCAGAGACCAATAGCGGTCATGATCGATGATGAGAAGACTGCTCTCCCTCATTACGGAGTATCCCAGGTGGATGTCCTTTATGAGATGATGAACAGCACTCAGAATGATGGTGTGACCAGGTTCATGGCCATGTTTAAGGACTGGGCTCCGATCGAACAGATAGGTTCCATAAGAAGTACAAGACCTACGAACCTTCAGACCTTTACCGAGTGGAATGCGGTGCTCTGCCATGACGGCGGACCCTTCTGGAACGATAATTTCTATGCCAATGATTTCGTTGAGAGATTCTCGGGAACCTTCTCGAGAGTTGATAACGGTAAATCAAGAGAATTTACAGAATACGCACTTAAGGGTGATGTAGAGAAGAACTTTGAAAACACCGGTTATTCGAAGACTTACAATGAGTATTACAGAGGTGAGCATTATCAGTTTGCCACAAGGGCAAACCCCAACACTCTGGAGCAGTATTCAAGCGCTCAGACCGCGAACAAGGTAACGCTTCCTTTCCATCATAATAAACCCTGGCTTGAGTACAATGCCGATGAGGGAGTTTATTATTACTTCCAGTACGGTGATAAGGAAGTCGATGCGGGTAATGATAATAAGCAGGCAAGCTTCAAGAATCTTCTGATCCAGGGAGCAAGGCTTGAGAAGCTCGACGATCACGGATATATGTTCCTTCACACCAATGACAGCGATTATAAAGACGGTGAGACAAGAGAGGGCTGGTATGTCACAAACGGAAAAGCAATAAAAGTGACATGGACCAAGATGGACGATACATATCCTACGAGATATTATGATGAAAACGGTGAGGAGATAAAGATCAACGTCGGCAAGACCTACGTTGCGATCATGCCTACAGAAGATTTCGCTGATATTACGTTTGAGTGATGATCACTGAAAAGGCGCTGTACGGGATCAATTATTACAGATACGGAGAACCTTATTTCGGGTCGGATGAAGGCATGCGCTTTCGTCTGGCCCGAGAGCCTTTAAAGGATAAGAAACCGGCCGGAGAAGACGAAAAGCCCGATCCGCCGAAGCTTCGAGCCGAAGTATGGTTTGGCAGGCTTTCGTATGAAAATACGCCTGAAGAGGAGATAACCTCGGAGGAATTTGAGTTCAGTGAGGCAGGATTCAGCGAGGCGGTCAAATGGATGAATGAAAAACATCCGTGATTTTACAGGAGATCGAGAATCTCGGCGGGGGTTGATACTATTGTATCGGCTCCCGCTTTTTCAAGTTCTTCACGGTCCCTGAACCCCCAAAGGACACCGACTGTGTGCATGCCGGCATTTTTCCCGGTCATCATATCGGTGTTTGTGTCTCCGATGTAAAGACATTCGGAAGGAGCGGCCTGCATAAGGTCCGCAAGCCTGAGAGCCCCCTCGGGATCAGGTTTTCTCGGATAGCTGTCCATCTGACCCAGTACAGAAACAAACGTGCCCTCGGGATAGATCGATGAGACGACCTTACAGGCTTGTTTGTGAGGTTTGTTTGAAAAGACGGCAGAGTTGATCCCTCGCAGGGAAAGCTCTTTAATAAGCTCGGGAACCCCTTTGTAGGGGACGACTCCGTCTGCGCAATGATCGGAAAGAAAATCAAGATATCTGTGGAATACCTCTTCAAGAAACGGCTCGTCTTCGGGGCCGTTATATCTTCCTGCATAAGTAAGGAGTCTTTGCATCTGAACCCGGGAACCGTCTCCGACGAAATAACGGAATCTGTCAGTTTCGGCAGGCGGTATCCCGTACTCTTTTGTTACGGAATTGGCGCAGAAAGCGAGATTTTCAAGGGTGTTGGCGGCAGTGCCGTCCAGATCGAAGATCGCGGCCTTAAAAACCCCCATCCTTAAACCTGTAATCCGGTGAATATCTGGCACATGCCAAGAGCGAAATCAAGCGGATAGAGCTGGATCATCACACTGTCCATGATCTTGGGCTCTATCTCAAGCCGGAAAGCGATCTTTACAAACAGATCTGCCGGATTGTCAAACATTTTTTCGAATACTTTTACCGAATTGACATCGATCGTTTCCACCGAAGGAGTACTGATGTCGATCGGGCGCCTTAGCATGGTGGACATGGACGTCGCGGCAGAGCCCATCATCTGATTCATTGCTTCCGATACGGCACTCTTTTGAAGCTCGCCTACCTCTCCGGTCACGTTGGTGCCGGGACCTCCCATCATAAGGTCGGTCATTACGAGCACGTCATGCTCTTTTAAGATGAATATATTATTGCCCGTAATACCCTTCACATAGTGAATATTGACAAAAACACAGGTTTTGTCATAGTCGTCAAGGGCTGCGCTTCTCTTTATGACTTCGACCTTGGGGGTCGTGATATCGACTTTGTGCTGGACCATGAGAGAGAGCGTGGTCGCTGAGTTTCCCATAGTTATATTTGCGATCTCTCCGAGAATATCGATCTGAAGAGGGGTAATCGGATCAGCCATGATCATTTTCTCCTGTTTCATAAAATATAAGCAATAAAATATGTCGGTAAAGCCAAATCATTATATCATAAAAAAGGCCGCGGATAAACCTGTTGTCTGCGGATATCAAGGCAGGATAAAGCCCCTGGACGGCCGAAAATACAAGATATTGTAGTCCGGTTCCCGGGGATAGACTATATGGACTTCAAAAATATGCATTATTCTGATAAAATCATATTTATTATTCGTGCAAGGAGGCATTTTTATGGCATGGTATGACGAAGCAATCTTTTATCACATTTATCCACTGGGTCTGCTGGGCTGTCCCCGCGAGAATGATCACGGAGATCCGGTCCACCGGCTTACGGATCTGGCGCCTTGGGTCAGGCATATAAGCAGATCAGGGTTTAATGCGATCTACATAGGTCCTCTTTTCGAGTCGGTCGGACACGGGTACGAGACCACGGATTACAGACAGCTGGACAGGCGGCTCGGTACCAATGAGGATCTCAAGGCTTTTGTGGCTGACTGCCATAAAAATAATATTAAAGTAATCTTTGACGGTGTGTTCAATCATACCGGCAGGGATTTCTTTGCATACAGGGATATCAAGGAGAACCGGGAGAATTCACGCTATCTGGGCTGGTACTCGGGCCTGAACCTCGGGGGGAACAACAGCTTTAACGATGGCTTTTCATATGATAACTGGGGCGGCTTTGATCTGCTTGCCAGACTTAATCAGAAGAATCCGGAGGTTCAGGGCTATATCGCGGATGTGATCAGGTTCTGGGTTGACGAATTTGATGTCGACGGGATCAGACTGGACGCGGCCGATGTCCTGGATTTTGATTTCATGCGGATGCTAAGACGCGTTGCGGATGAGGTGAAGCCTGACTTCTACCTTATGGGAGAGGTCATTCATGGGGAATATATCCGCTGGGAGCGTGATGCCGGGATCCATGCCGTTACTAACTATCATCTCCATAAGGCGCTGTTTTCCGGACATAACGACCATAATTATTTCGAGATAGCGCATACGGTGAAAAGGCTTTATGACATGGCTGGCGGCGATCCCATGGGACTCAGGCTGTATAATTTCGCCGATAACCATGATGTGGAGAGGATTTATTCAAGGCTTAACAACAAGGCTCATTTCATGCCGCTTCACGTGCTGCTCTATACACTGCCCGGGATCCCGTCTGTATACTATGGGTCCGAATTTGCGATCGAGGGAAAGAAGGGAGGAGGCGACGATTGGGGCTTAAGACCTGCGCTCGACCTGGATGCCCTCAGGAAGGATGACAGCAGGAAGCCTTATTGTGAGCTCATAAAGGCGCTCGGCGAGATACGAAAGGCGGTACCGGCGCTTTCTTACGGCGTTTATGAGCAGCTATTGCTCACAAACAGACAGTATGGTTTTGCAAGAAAGACCGATAACAGCGTTGCGGCGGTTGCGGTAAATAACGATGATAATCCGGCCTGGATGGATCTCCATGTGCCGGCGGGAAGATACAGGGCGATGCTTTCGGGAGCGGAGATCGATGCCGCAGGAGGAAACATCCATTGCGAGATCGGACCGGCAGGGGGAGAGATCTATGTGAAGATCGAAGGGGAGAAGGACGGGCTTCCCGGGACGGAGCCGGTGTCCTCTATCCCGGCGGGATCCCTCAAAGAGCAGGGAACAAAGGCCGAAGAGGCGGCTGACCGCGGGGCACTGCCGGAGACATCAAAGGAGCCCGGCGCTAAACCCGAGGCGGTGCAGGCTAAGGCAGAAGAGTCTTCCGACAGTAAAAAGGAACTGACAGGTCCGGCTTCGGTCAATGAAAACGCGATCCGTACAGGAAAGCCTGACAAAGTAAGTGAGAGCAAAGCGGACGGAGAGCCGGTCGTTATCCCTGACAAGCCGTATGAAGAGATGACGGTTCCCGAACTGCAGGCGGCGATACTCCAGAAGATGGCCGGTAACGGAGTCGTGACCGATGAGATGAAACGCTCGGTCAGCGAAAACGTGTGGCATGACTCGCTTGTAAACTGGGTCAAGAGCTTCAGATGATCATCGGGTATTATTATCATTATAAAATGGTGGTATATTATTAATAGTTGTGCGATAATATATCAGATAATTTTATAATATAAGGAGGGGATATGGCTAAAGGACTTCTTGATATTTTTACCGAAAATGATTTCAGACAGAAGATCGACGGTGAGGTATACGGACTGGATGATATAGTCTCACTGAGCTTTGTAATGAACAAAAGTACCGGGGAAAGATTTGCGAGGGCGGTCTTAAGCGACGGGACAGCGCTGATCAAGCCTGCTCCGGCAAGAGGCGGGGATACCGAGATAGAGCATATCATACCCTCTTACAGAAACACTTCAGAGAGGAACGAAGTGATAAGGATGCTTGCGGACAGTCCGGATCTAACACAGGAGATGATAGCAAGCATGATGGATATATCGCAGTCGACCGTATCAAACGTACTCAGAGGCTGAAAGACATTCTGAGACAGCAGGC
>JAILQK010000093.1 GCA_024699045.1 Lachnospiraceae bacterium
ATTCATGACACATCGGGCACTGTCCCAGCCATTTGGCTGATTCGTGCCCGCAGTTTTTACAAAAATATATAGTCTGAGATCCGCTCCTGGCCATATTCAGGCTTTAAGCACCTCAACCTGGACTTTTCCGAAATCCTGAAGTTCCACTCCGAACGAAAGTTTTCCGCCGAGATTGGATTTCATTACTCCGATACTTTCTCCGGCGACCTTGACGTTGTAGCTGGTCTCAGCCTCAACCCCTACGGTTATCTGGGCGTCATCCTTGCCCTCGACAACAAAAGCGAGCTTATCGCCGAGTCTCTTGAAGGAGGTGACATTTGTCCCCGGCACTGACTCATATTCCAGCACCCCGTCACACTCCAGACGGGTGATCTCATTATAGGTCTTAACCTTGTAGGAATTACCGTCCGCCTTGAAATCATCCTGCTTCTTCTTTTCCGGCAGACTGTAATCACCGAAGGTGAGAGAACCGTCCGCTTCTGTTCTGATAAGGTCAGCCATTTTTTCCTCCTGTCCTTTTTGATTGTTTAAATATTATCTTATTATTATTTTCGGTGACACTTACGCTGTCCCCGCTTTTTACCCTTCCGGTAAGGATCTCCTCTGAAAGAGGATCCTCTATCTCGTTCTGGATCATACGTCTCAAAGGTCTTGCGCCGTACTTTTTGTCCGCGCCCTTTTTCACTATATAAGCCTTTGCTTTGGGAGTGATCCGGACTTTTATATCAAGCTCCGTCTTTGCGCGTTTCACGGACTGCGCGGTAAGCAGTCCCACTATGTCTTTCATATTATCGTCGTTGAGCTGCCTGAATACGATGATATCGTCTATGCGGTTGATAAATTCGGGTTTGAAAATGCGTTTGACCTCATCCATAACATCGCTCTTCATCTTTTTATAATCCTGTTCGGCATCATCCTCAGCCCCGAAGCCGAGCTTTTTGGGGTCGACGATCTTCTGGGCTCCGGCGTTTGAGGTCATGATTATCACGGTATTGCTGAAACTTACCTTTCGGCCCTTGGAATCGGTGATCCTCCCGTCATCCAGCACCTGAAGCAGTACATTGAACACATCCGGATGGGCCTTTTCAATCTCATCGAAAAGTACAACCGAATACGGATGCCTCCTGACCTTTTCCGAAAGCTGCCCCCCGTTTTCAAAACCGACATATCCCGGAGGCGAGCCTATCATCTTGGATACCGAGTGGGATTCCATGAACTCTGACATATCCACCCTTATCAGTGCATCTTCACTTCCGAAAAGCGCCTCGGCAAGAGCCTTTGAAAGCTCGGTCTTTCCGACTCCCGTGGGTCCCAGGAATAAAAAGCTTCCCACAGGTCTTACGGGATCCTTCAGTCCGACCCTGCCCCTCTTGATCGCCCTGGCTACGGTGCTGACCGCTTCATCCTGTCCGACCACGCGCTGTTGCAGCACGGATTCCAGCTTCAGAAGTCTCTCGTTCTCCTTTTCCGTGATCTTGGATACCGGGATCTTAGTCCACATACTTACGATATCGGCTATATCGTTTTCATCGACGATCCTTTTATTCTCATCCGCCTTCTTTTTGGCGCGGTCTTTCATCCTCGCAAGTCTTGCCCTGAGCTTTTGCTGCTCTCTGTAGATCTCTCCGGCCCTGACAAAATCGGATGTCTTTATCGCGCTCTCCTTGGCTTCGGACATCTGCTCTATCTCCAGAGCAAGACTCTCCTCCGCCTTGTGCGCCGTCATCCCTCCGATGCGTTTTTTTGATGCCGCTTCATCCATGACATCTATGGCCTTATCCGGCAGGAATCTGTCATTGATATATCTTTCGGACATCTTTACGGCCGCTCTGACTGCTTCCGGAGTTATGTCAACCCCGTGATGTTCCTCATATTTATGCTTTATCCCCATCAGGATCGAAACCGCCTCGTCCGGAGTCGGCTCTTCGATGGAAACCGGCTGGAACCTGCGTTCCAATGCCGCATCCTTCTCGATATATTTACGGTATTCGTCTATAGTCGTGGCGCCTATCATCTGCAGCTCGCCTCTTGCCAGTGATGGCTTAAGGATATTGGAAGCATCCATAGCGCCTTCCGCGCCGCCCGCCCCTATAAGGGTATGCAGCTCATCCACGAAAAGGATGATATTTCCCGCTTCGATGACTTCCGCGATGACGCGTTTTATCCTCTCCTCAAACTCTCCTCTGTATTTAGAGCCGGCCACCATCGCCGACAGATCTATTGAAACGACTCTCCTGTCCTGCATGACCGGAGGGACCTCTCCCGCGGCTATCCTCAACGCAAGTCCCTCGACTATGGCAGTCTTTCCTACTCCGGGTTCACCAAGGAGACAGACGTTATTTTTGGTGCGGCGGCACAGTATCTGGATCGCGCGCTGTATCTCCGTATCCCTGCCTATTATGGGATCGAGCTTTCCGTCTTTTGCGAGAGCCGTCATATCCCGGCTGTACCTGTCGAGCATCGGAGTCTCTTCATCATCCTCTTCCATGGGGCCCATATTCTTCAGGCGTTTCCCGGGTTCTTCGATCCCCATGGCCGCTATCGTATCTTCAAACAGCTTATGAATGGAAACTCCCATGGTGTTCATAAGTCTGACCGCCGTATTATCGCCCTCCCGGAGTATCGCGATAAGGATATGCTCGGTCCCGATCGCGGATGCGGCAAAATTCCTTGCCGTGTCCCCCGCAAGCGAAAGGATCCTCAGAGCCCTCGGGGTAAAACCCTCGCGCTCCGCCACTGATGTATTCATATCCGAATCCATGGGTGCGACAAGCTGGACGGTAAGAAGTCTGATGTTATCCGCCGTGACTTTATTCATGATAAGGACCTTGGCCGCAAGCCCGGTTCCCTCTCTTAAGAGACCCATGAGCAGATGCTCCGAGCCGATGTAGTTCTGTTTTAATTCGGCCGATGATTCTCTCGCCAGTTCAATGGCGGTTTCGGCCTGTCTGGTGTATTCTTCAAACATTATGCGTATCCGTCAGCAGTCTACAAAGATCTGATCCTGCGAATGGCCTCAGCAGTGTTTTCATGCGTGCCAAATGCGGTCAGTCTGAAATATCCCTCTCCGGAAGGTCCGAAACCTGATCCGGGAGTTCCCACGACATTTGCGCCTTCAAGCAGGCGGTCAAAGAAATCCCAGCTCTTCATGCCCTCAGGCGTGGCAAGCCAGATATAAGGAGCGTTCACACCGCCATAGACCGTGTAGCCCGCGTCTTTAAGACCATCCTTGATGACCTTTGCGTTCTCCATATAATATGAAACAAGCGCTTTGGTTTCCGCCCGGCCTTCCGGCGAATAGACCGCCGCGCCGGCTCTTTGCTGGATATAAGGCGCTCCGTTAAACTTAGTGCCGTGCCTTCTCGCCCATAGAGCGTGAAGGGCAACGCCGTCACTGTCCTTCAGATCTTTCGGGACCACGGTAAAGCCAAGTCTTACCCCGGTAAATCCGGCGTTCTTTGAAAACGAACGTATCTCTATCGCACAGGTCCTCGCCCCCTCCATCTCATATATCGAGTGAGGCACGCTTTCCTCTGAAATATAGGCTTCATAAGCTGCATCATATATTATCACCGAGCCGTGCTCATTCGCATAATCAACCCATTTCTGCAAGGAAGCCCTGTCCATAGCGGTTCCGGTAGGATTGTTCGGCGAGCAGATATATATGATATCAGGCGTTTCTTTTGGGAATTCGGGCACGAAATCATTTTCGGCGGTACAAGGCATATATATGACATTGCTCCATCTCTCTGTCTTAGCGTCATATGTACCTGTACGTCCCGCCATCACGTTGGAATCGACATACACGGGGTAGACCGGATCACATACCGCTATGGTGCACCCTGCATCGAAGATCTCCTGGATATTGCCGGAGTCACTCTTGGCCCCGTCCGAAACGAAGACCTCATCCTCAGCGATATCACATCCGCGCTCTTTGTAGTCGGTTTTTGCGATCGCCTTTCTAAGGAAATCATAGCCCAGATCGGGAGCATAGCCTCTGAAAGTCTCCCTCTTCCCCATCTCATCGACCGCCTCATGCAGCGAACTTATGACACTTGGGGAAAGGGGCTGCGTCACATCACCGATCCCGAGGGATATGACCTGCCTGTCCGGGTTCGCGGCTTTATATTCCGAAACTCTCTTTGCGATCGTAGAGAACAGATACGATCCCGGCAGCTTCAGGTAATTTCCGTTTACTTTTATCATCTTAAACCTCGTTACTGTTGTTATATACTGTTTCTAAACTATCCTGTGATCGAAAGATCAGAAAGCCTTCTTTTTTCTGGGTCTTTCAAACTTGACCCTGCTGTCTTCCACTCCGGGATCATCTTTATAAAAGAACTGTGTCTTTAACCAGCTGCGCAATGCATTTCCTGAGATAGTGCATTTCTCACCATTGCCGATGAGCTCAACCTTGCCGTCACTGAGATCGGTGCTGTCGAGCTCCCATAAATGTCCTGTCCCCGAAAGTGTGGCATACTTGACTTCAGCAGGAATGCTGTGTCCCTCATCAAGCCATTCTTTTACTTCCTTATCGACGACGTCGACCTGCTCTGTCTGCTTTTTATCGGTAGTAACGGCCGCAATGCCCGAAACGATGCTTGCCCTGCCGAACAATGCCATTACCGCGACACCA
>JAILQK010000095.1 GCA_024699045.1 Lachnospiraceae bacterium
GAACGCATAAGGGCGAGAGCGGTTACGAGGGACATCGCAGCGGTATCTGTTATACGAACGAATGGTATGAGTATAAGGCCGGAGCAGACACGGATGATGAGGCCCAACGTCATCAGTATTACAATGCAAACGGGGTAAGGCTTACCGGGTGGCAGCGGTTGACACTTGGCGATTCCGGGATGCAGTACTGTTATTTTTCTCCTACGGACTCTTCCAACGGCCGTTACAGCGTGGGAGACATGTACACCGGAATCGGGCAGATCGGCAATTCCAAATATGTTTTTGACAGTTACGGCGCAAACAGGCGATCGGCTGAGATAACGATTACAGAGGATACTGCGGCCAGGATCACCTCCGATATGGCGGGAACATACTATACGAACAATTCCGGGCAGATGCTTACCGGCTGGCAGAAGATCAACAATATCTGGAGATTCTTCAACAAAACAACGGGCAGGGAAGAGACCTCCGCCATGGGAGCGGACTATTTCGTGACCGTGACCGGGGATGGCGGAGATGAAAGTACATATTACTTTATAAACGGCTCCACGATGGCGACCGGATTCCGTGATATCAGCGGAAAGAGATATTACTTCTATAATAATTCAAAGGATCCGGCGACTTACGGTACGATGGCCAAAGGCTGGTTCAACGTCGGAAACAACAGATATTATGCCGATGCAGACGGAAGCCTTATCGGAAGGGCCGGGGCGCTGGCTTCGGGGGTACAGACGATAGGGGGCAAAGAGTATTACTTTGGCAGCAACTTTGTGCTGCTGGCAGGGTGGCAGCTGGTCGGAAACAGCGGGACCGACAGGCGTTACTATAACGATATGGTCCAATGGACCGATGGTAATGCTGAGTTTTACGGAGCAAGGCAGACCACGGCCTACTGCGGGAACGGATACTACAGTCTTACAGCTGACTTGGACGGCAACGGAGCAGATGAGACATATTATTACCGGTTCCTGAACAATGCCATGCAAAAGGGGTGGCAGACAATAGACGGGAACAAGTACTGCTTCGGAACCGACGGCAGGCTGCAGACAGGAAAGTTCAAATACGGGAATGCCTGGTACTATACCGCAGACGAGGGAGAGCCCGGTGTGCTCGGAGCTATAAAGACCGGACTGCAGACCATTACGAAAAACGGTATGAGCCGGACTTACTACTTTAATACAAACGGACAGATCCTGACCGGCTGGAGGACAATAGATAAAAAGGTCTATTATTTTGATCCGACTGAGGGCGATAATCTGGGAGCCATGATGTACGGGTGCATCAAGGTCGGAGTTAATCCTTATTATCTTGATCAGGACGGAGTGAAGCAGGTAAATACGTTCGTGGAGCATTGCGGTGAGACCTACTATGTGAACGGTTCGGGCGTGATGCTTAAGGGCTGGAGGACCATCAAGGTCGACGGAGTGAACAGAACCTTCTACTTTGATGAAGAGGGACGTATGCAGAAGGGCTGGTTTGTGTCGGGCAGCTCAAGATACTTCCTGAATAACGACGGATCACTTACCGATGCGCAGGGAAAATCCGTGCCTTTGGGAGCCAGACTCACCGGGCTTCAGACAATAGACGGGGCGACGTACTATTTCAACGGCAGCGGTGTGATGCTTACAAACTGGCAAAAGATTGGTAATTTCTGGTATTACTTTGTCACTGATAACGATGTGTCAAAGGGGAATGTGACGTCGGATTCGGCAGTGGGGAAATGTGCATACAGCGAGGATACGGCGGTTGCTGATTTCTGGAGAAACGTGGACTTTACCGGGGTCGGCGGAAACGGTACAAAGAAATACTTTATAAGCGCCAACAGGACGGTACTTAAAAACTGGCAGAATATAAAAGGCACGGATGGCGTGACGCGCAGGTATTATTTCGATCCTGCGACGGGAGAGATGTGGACCGGCTATCAGAAGATAGGAAATGCTTACTTTAAGCTTCATGATACCGAAGGGTACGTGGAACCGGGCTTGCAGACCTTAAACGTGGACGGGGAAGAGGGACAGTATCTCTTCAATGCGAACGGTCAGATGCTTCTCGGCTGGCAGACGGTCAAGATAGAGGGAACAAACAGGGTCCTGTATTTCGATCAGACCATGGGAGGCAAATGGAACAAGGGAGATACGTCCAAGCCCGATGATAATATAATAAACGTTTCCGGAAAGCTGTACCGGCTGGACGGTGATGGTTACAGATGGGACAGGGCGGAATTTGCCGGCGGTTATTATACGGACCGTAACGGACAGCTGCTTACGGGCTGGCGCACGATAAAAGATGACGGGGCAAACAGGCAATTCTACTTCGATCCGGCATCAAACGGAAAGATGCTGAGCAGTACGTTGCGTACCATCTCCGGATACATATACTGCTTTAACGACAAAGGATACAGGATATCAGGCTGGTACACCACGGCTGCCGGAGACAAAAATGACGGAGCCGATGCGACGGAGGGAAACAGATATTGTTTCCAGAGCAACGGTCGTGCGCTGAAGGGCTGGCAGACCGTAAAAGCAGACGGGATAAACTACAGGTTTTATTTTGATCCGACAACGGCTGTAATGCAAAAGGGATGGATAACCGTATCGGGAACACGGTATTACCTGAATGAAGGGGATGATACGCGTCCCCTGGGAGCAGCCGTCACAGGACTTTTTACCACAGGAGAAGAGACATATTATCTGGGCAGCAACGGACAGGCGCTCACAGGCTGGCAGAAGGTTGGGAATGAGTGGAAATATTTCGTCAGGACATCCGATATCACCGATCACGGAGTGGCGGAAGATGATCTCGGACGTCAGTGTGAAGTGGCCTCCAATGTCACGGCGGATGCCGGCTGGAAGGATGTGACACTGCCGGAGGACAAAGGACTGTTCCGTTATTATCTGTATGCGAACAGAAGTATTTATACGGGATGGAGGACCATAAAGCAGGGCAGTGTAAATAAGAGATACTATTTTAATAATTACGGAGAACTGCAATACGGACATCTGGCGATCAACAATGTGCGCTACTATATGAAGCCCGAGAATGTCTCCGGTCGCGATGATTCCGATCAGGGAAGCGCTTATAACGGTTTCCTCAAGGAGTCCGACGGATGGCATTACTATAATGGCAACGGACAGATGCTTACGGGCTGGCAGAATATATCCTGGATAAGGAGTGACGGATCAAAAGCGACCGGGAGATTCTGTCTGAACGCCAACGGAGTGATGTATACCGGAAAGACAAGCCTTAACGGTACTTTTTATTACTTCGATAAAACGGCCCCTGAGGCTCCCGGAGAAGAAAGCAATACATACGGGACGATGCTTACCGGTGAGATCACTGAGAGCGCGGATACCGTTTATTATTCAAATGCAAAAGGCGTACTGATGAAGGGGTGGCAGAAATACAGGAGCGCAGGCGATGATACCGCGACCTGGAAGTATTTTGATCCGCTCACCTATAAGAAGACGGATGCACTGACAAGGCTCTATAACGACCCGGTACAGTACTGGTATAAGGATGCATCGGATCATCTGCTGTACCTTAACAGGGACAGCTCTATAGTAAAGGGCTTTGTGAACATTACGGATCCGACCGAGAGGGTGACTTATCAGTATTACTTTGACAGCAATGGCTATCTGCAGACCGGAAATGCAGACAGGGTGATAACGGCCGGAAGCGATATCTACAGGACAAAGGCGCCGGTAGAGGGAAAGAGCGAAAGCGGCGGAAGGATAGACAAGACCTATGGCTTTGCGAATATAGGGGATGCCTGGTACTACTTTAATTCTGCGGGCAAGGTCCTGAAAGGCTGGCAGAATATCAAGGACAATCTGGACGGCTCGGACAGGCAGACCTCACGCAGATATTATCTGGGCAATGACGGGAAGCTGGTTTTCGGCAGATTTACGGTCAATAATGTCATGTATTGTTCGTATCCCAACGAGGCAGGATATCCTGCTCCCGGCAGCATGTGGAACGGATTCAGGAAGGACGGGAGTGACTGGTATTACTATAACGGAAACGGTCAGATGCTTACCGGATGGCAGACCATTCAGCTCAATATCGACGGCACCGACAAAAAGACGAAGCGCAGGTATTATTTTGACACCGTTACCGGAAAAATGCAGACAGGCATGGTCAATATCGGCGGCAACGTGTACTGCTTCAGTACGGATGAAGGGGACCAGGAGTCAGGAAGGATCGCAACGGCCGGAACGCTGCAGACAGGATCAGTCACGGTCGGAGACAGCACATATTTCCTGAATTCCAATGGAATCGTCCAGAAGGGATGGATAAAAGTCAATAATGTCTGGAGATACTTCGCAAAGTCGGACGGCAGGGAAATAGCACCGGATGTGGCGGTAGATCCCGCTACAGGACAATACTGGACGGCGGTTAAGGAAGACGGAGTTTATAAGATATCCTATATCAATAAAAACCAGAAGCCCGTCACCGGCTGGCAGAATATATCCTGGACCGGAACCGGAGGAGCTGTCGTCAAAGGAAGATACTGGTTTGACAGCAACGGAGTTTTGTCAACGGGGACTTCCGGAGACGGGACCATAACGGTACTGAACGGAAGTGATACCGTAAACCTGCTTCTTGTGGGCACTACCAGATTTATAGTGACACCGCTGGATGAGGAGGGCTTCAAGGGAGGAGACCGGTCCTCAGGCATGGTATCGAGCGGATTCTATGAGGTCGCAGGAAACTCTGTACTGAAGCCGGACGGTACCTATTACTTTAACGCCAACGGACAGATGCTTACGGGCTGGCAGAATATAAAAGGATCTGACGGAGTGACCCGCAGGTATTATTTCAATAATTCCGGCATCATGAGCAGCAATGTCTCATATATTGGCAATACGCATTATCTGTTTGATGAAACCGGCGTTTTACTGACAAATAACAGGACCAGCAATATTTATCTGGTCTCGGGGAAGCAGTACTATACCAATTCGAGCGGAGTCTTACTGAAGGGCTGGCAGAAGTGTCTGAAGACGGGAGATACCGCTAATACGTGGAATTACTTCGATCCGGTAACAGGGGAACTGAAATATCAGAGCCCTTCCGGAAGTCAGTATACCGGAATAAGCGCATATGCTCAGGACGGAAACTGGATAATCTGCGGCGAGGGTACCGATGCGAAGAGGTACTATACGAACGGGACTTCATTTTATAAGGGTTGGAATAATATAACCGATACCGTTACCAGGGTGTCGTCCAGATATTATTTTGACCAAAGCACTTATGAGCTGATGACGGGGGATTTCAAGATCGGAAACGATGCATACCATACCGATGAAACCGGAGCCATATTAAGGAATGTATGGTTTGACCGGTCGGATACAGTCAGAGAGTATTATGATGCTAACGGACGTATGGCATCTGCATGGAAGACCATAGCGGGTAAGAGCTACTACTTTGATGTTGACGGCTGTATGGCTTACGGGCTTGCAAAGATCAATAATGTGAAATATCTCTTTAATGCGGATAAGACTGGAAGCGGATACGGAATGCTCATGAAAAATTCCTATTATCAGCTTGGGGATAAAAAGTATAAGACCGACGGCAACGGTAAGGTCCAGTTTGGCTGGCAGTATTTCAGCGCCGAAAACTCAGAAGGCGTGACTGAGAGCAAATGGCATTATTTTGATCCGGAGACCGGGGAAGAGGATGAGACCAGGATCAGGGAAACAGAAAAATCGGCAAACGGTACCGGGGAATGGGTGACAACCGACGACGGTTCAAAGTACTATATGGATCGGCTTAAGGTCAGCAAGGGATGGAAGACCATAGACGGAAAGAAGTATTACTTTGATCCGGAGACCGGGGAGATG
>JAILQK010000104.1 GCA_024699045.1 Lachnospiraceae bacterium
GAAAGCTCGGATGCCAGCAGCGGATCTTCTGAAAAGTACTCAAAATTTCTGCCGCAGAGCGGGGATCTCTTTATATTTACTGCAGGTCCGAGGATCGTTGAGATGTTTTCAGCCTGACATTCGATCCCAAGCGCCTTACCCATTTTATTAAGAAGTGATCTGTCAAAGGAGGCCGCCGTAGCGCATGCCGCTGGAAAGCAGACGGCCTTGATGCCTTCAAAATTACCCTGATGATCCTGGGGCGCCGGTTGTTTTCTGAGTCCGTGAGGACCGTCGCTAACCATGATCTCCGGTATGTTATGCCCCTTTACAGCTTTGGTATGCCAAAAATCTCTCCCTGAACATAGCGAGGCTTTTTCTTCTAACGTCATGGCATCGATCAACTTGTTGTAATCCATGGATTTCCCCCCTTATGTAATTGAAGATGTGAATATTTTAAGTATAACACATATTATCCATAAATATGCTATAATGAATTCGTTTAATTCGTTATGGGGCACAGAATCATGCCGCAGATGTTATTTCTATAGTCACCGGCTGCAGACAAAGTCTCACTGCATAGCCGGCGATGCAGCTTGGGGATCCTTCGGGATATCCGCATCTGTTGCATAGATCGGGGAGAGTTATGAATATCCATGAATCAGCCGAGGATTATCTTGAGGCCATACTCAAGATCAAAGAACAAAAAGGGAATGTAAGAAGTATCGATATCGCATCAGAGCTTGGCTTCTCAAAGCCAAGTGTCTCCATTGCGATGAAAAGGCTCCGGGAAAATGGTTACATCACCATGGATGACAATAACATGATAAGTCTTACCGAAATGGGCAAAGGTGTTGCGACCAAGATCTATACCCGTGAAAAGGAGCTCACCCTGTTTCTTGAAAAGCTTGGGGTCAGCAGTGAGACTGCTCAAAAAGACGCCTGCAAAATGGAACACGATATTTCAGAAGAGACCTTTAAAAAGATCGTAGACTTTAATCAAAGAGCCTGAAATGCACACATGCATTCCATATCCCATCCTCTTCAAGCGGATCCGTAACATGATCCGCCAGTTTTTTTGCCTGCTCACTCCCGTTGCCCATTACGATAGCAGTGCCGGCTGCAAGCATCATCGCCCTATCATTAACACTGTCTCCGAACGCATAGGTATCCTCCGGGCTGACCCCCAGTCTGTCGCACAAGAAACGTATCCCCGAGCCTTTACTGTATGGTCTCGGTACGATCTCACATACGGGGAGATCATGCCGTATGAATTCAAAATCCTCTCCCAGCTCCCTGATGCATTCATCCGTTTTTTCATCCGAGGTATTACAGGACATCTTTTGTATTTCCCACCGGCCCCACTCGCTGCTGATAGGCTTCAGCCTCTCCCCGAGTTCTCTCCGGAGTTTTTGTCCGTACCAGTCATCGGCAAATTCCTCTTCATCCATATAGAGGTATTCCCTGCCCTCAAGCACAGGCTTCCACCCGCATCGTCTAAGGCTCTTCACAGCCTTCTCCGCCAGATCGGCGGAGATCTCATGAGAGAAGATCACCTCATTCCCGTATTCTATCATAGTCCCGCAGCCGGATACGATCCCGTCAAAACCGATCCCCAAAAGATCTTTGTTCTGAATGAATCCCCTTGTCCTCCCGGAATTGATAAATGCAAGATTTCCGCTTTCCCTGACCAGCCTTATCGCTTTTTGGGTGCTCTCGGGGATCATGTTCTTCCAGTCCCAGAGTGTACCGTCTATGTCAAAAAACAATAGTTTCATAGAAAAATACACTATCAGATTAAGACCTACATGACAACCCTATGCCTGCATGATAGAATAATAAAACTATGGCAGACGGATTAACGACCTCAACAGGATCCTTAAAGGACAGCCCCACCCCCGGTGCGATCAGGCGTCACCGGGGAAGCTTTATGATAATGGCGCTCATTGCCTTTATCGGACTCTTTGCGTTGTCCGCCCCCGCTGCCATTTCAAAAACTGTTCAAAAATGCGCCGAAGATAAACTGGACAAGGATCATGTCTATGACCTGAAGCTGAGTTACGATCTGGGTTTTACCGATAATGACATTTCTCCGCTTCTGGCATCTGACAGCGTGGAAGCAGTCAGCCCTGCCCCGGATATCACCGCCACGGTAACTCAAAACAGCGCCATTGATACTCTTACGGTATACCCATCCCTGTATCTTAAAGTGTCGGGAACGGATGCGGCCCCTGCCCTGTCAACTGAATACACCGGCCTTGTCGACAACGCAAAAAAAGATATAGAGACAAATATAGAACCCTCCCTGTCTGCCGCAAGGATCCAATCGTTCACCTCGGAGATCAACCGGAAGATCTCGGCACTTGAAAGCTCTATCTCCGAGTCCGAAACAAAATCTTCCGAACTTGATCAGGAGTTGTCCACCATCGATGAAGACTATGAGAAGTTGATGGATGATATGCGCGAAGAGCAGGAATCGATAAATGAAGCCAAAGATCTTATACAGTCCCGTGAGAAAAGTGCGCAGACCACCATTGAAAACGGAAAAAAGAACCTGACCGGAGTACTGAACGAAGTATACGGCAAGTCCCAGGTTACCGCCTCAGATCTAAGCCGGGCTCAGGGCCTTTCAAATTATGTAAGCAGTACGGAAAAAAGCCTTCACAGCAGCTTTACAAGTGAATGGTCAGAGATCTCCGCGCTCGAGACCCGGATGCATGAAGAGCAGGTCGAGCTTTCCGAGCAGACAGAGCAGAAAAAACAGGAGATCGCCACGGAGAAGGCGCAGCTTTCACAAAACAAGATCGACACCGCCGCACAGATCGAAAGTCTTAAAGCCCGTCTCAACACTAAGGGTGGCCGCTGGATCATAGAAGACCGTTCATCGATCCCTTCTTATGGAAAGATCCTGTCAGCTTATACCACCTTAAACACACGATTTATTCCCCTCGGCCTTTTGATCTATATCATCTCACTTATATCCTGCATTGCTATAGCTGTCAGTATCGTTACACGCAACAAAGCCCGTATCGCCTCCTGGCGCAAGAGCGGACTTGACGACCGCATCATCTCTCCCGTATTCACCAGAAGGACCGGACTCGCCGTTGCGATCGGAGCCCTGATCGGAGTTATAGTCGGGGGCCTCATCTCTCCTGTTGCTTATATGTATTCATATGAAAAAATATTTGAACTGTCTGTTACACGCCTCGGTTTCCCGATACTTCCTGCCCTTGCAGGAACGGCTGCGATCATCTTAGCCTCAGCTCTCGCATCGTTTCTGACATATGAATTAAAGATCGGAGTCAAAAATCCCGGAAAACCCAAATCCGATCCCAAACCTGAAAAAGACGGGAACACGCTCAAGATCGATCAACTGCAGGAAAAGTTTCTTAAGAAATACGCAATTCCCGAAAACCGCGATCCTCAGGAGGACGATATCGACACTATCTGATATCTTTTATTTGACCACTGTCCTGTATCTGACCACGATCCTTTATCTGGCCGGACCGATCCGGGATCACTTGACGATATGGATCGCAACAGCTGCAGCCAGAGCCGAAATACACTCCGACCGGCAGAGCATCCAGCCTGCCGCATCTCCCGTAAGACCCCCCAGTGCTTTATATGATGTCCGTACTCCCATAATATATATTAACGCTGTAAATAGAAGCATCACCATTCCCGGGACTCCGGCAAGGACGATCGATCCGGCTCCGGAGATCATAAGCCAGAAAACAAGGACAAGGATCACTGTCTTTTTTTCCGAGTTTCCTGCAAAGGTATACAATGAACCGTCTTTTTTTGCCGGTCTGCAGGTCACGACTGTCATAGCGCTCCCTATTCTTGAAAGAACATACGAAAAACACAAAACCGTCATCCCATCTCTTCCTGCCGATACGATGATCTCATGAACCGCCCCGAAGCAGATCAGGACCAGCGTTATGACGCTTATAACAGCGAATGCCCCTATATGTGGATCCTTAAGGATCTTAAGCCTTTCCTCCGGGGCTTTGTAGGAATACAGCGCATCTGACATATCCATATATCCATCGAGGTGGATCCCCCCTGTAATAAGGACCGGGATGCATACCGCTGCCGCTGCTTTCATGATATCGCCTGCACCGATACGGGTAAGCAGGATGTAGACTGCGTATTGTATCACGGCTAT
>JAILQK010000096.1 GCA_024699045.1 Lachnospiraceae bacterium
AAAGAAAGTTTGTATGTGTAGATCCTCATGATATCCCCGTTGTCGCTGTAGTAGATCCCGACATGATGGCTTCAATGCCTGCAAGCCTCAAGGCTGCTACCGGAATGGATGCGCTCACACATGCGATCGAGGGATATATAAGGAAGGGGGCATGGGAGCTTGCGGATATGTTCCATATCAAAGCGATTGAGGTAATCGCAAGAAGCCTGAGATCTTCCGTAAAATAAGAAGAAGAAAGATAGGAAGGAATGGTTCTCGGCGAGTCTGTGACAGGAATGGGCTTTTCAAATGTCGGTCTGGGAATAGATCACTCTATGGCACATACACTGTCGGCTTATTACAATATGCCTCACGGTAAAGCCTGTGCTACTCTCCTTCCTACAGTTATGGAGTATAATGCGGATGCTACAGGTGAGAAGTATCGTGAGATAGCCCGTGTGATGGGAGTCAAGGGTGTTGACGAGATGTCTCAGGATGAATACAGGAAGGCAGCATGTGATGCGGTTAAGCAGCTTGCAGCGGATGTAGGGATTGACTGCTCACTTAAGGGGATCGTTCCCGAGTCAGATCTTGATGCGCTTACAAAGGATGCGCTCAAGGATGCCTGTGCTCCCGGAAATCCCAAGGATGCTACATTTGACGATGTAAAGAACATGTTCCTTTCTCTTATGTGATCTGAAGGGGCCTGGCAGCGAACCGGTAAGGTCCGGCAAGCCCGGAGGGATCAAAATATAAAGGACGGCAATATGGGTCTGTCTGTAAGACCGGGCGGAACCTGCCTGAAAACATATGAAAAAGAATAAGCTTATCAAAATGATCCTCCTGCTGACAGGTATCATAGTCGTAGTTCTGTTTGACCTCTGGCTGTGGCTGTATGTGGCAGCGGGTTGAGACAAGATCAGAACGAGCGGTCCGGGAAGTAATTCCCGGACTGCTTATTTACAATGGATTCCCTCCTGATACGACAAGATCACCGGAGGGTGAAAACAGTATTTTTAAGACAGGATTTATGATAGAATATCTGACATGAGCAACAGAAGGATATATGCGGTGCTCACGATGATAGTGCTGATCGTAGCATGCATGCCGCTTTTTACCGTAAACTGCATAGGCGGTCATGATATAGCATACCATTTACTTAGGATTGAAGCGCTGAAAGAAGGGATACTCAGCGGGAGACCGTTCCTGCGTATCAATATGCTGTTTTTCGGCGGGATGGGATACGCTTCATCCTTGTTTTATCCGGATTTTCTGTTATACATCCCCGCATTGCTGAGAGTGCTCGGCGTCGGTATCGATCAGTCATATCATTTATTTGTGGCTTTTTGTATATTAATGGGATTTGCATCCAGCTTCTTTTGTGCCAGACATATCTCCGGGAGTGATTATGCCGCATTTATCACGGCGGTGATATTTACGCTGTATCAGTACCATATATACGACATTTATACCAGAAGTGCTGTGGGAGAGTTTACCGCAGTTATTTTCGTACCCTTTGTCATAGCGGGTCTGTATGATCTGATGCATGAAGAACTCAGCGATCCGCGATTCTTATTCATCGGCATGGCCGGGGTGCTCCTATGTCATACGATCACGCTGGTGATATGTCTTATTCTCTGTTTTCTGGCAGTGATATTGAATATTAAAAACCTTATGCGTAAACCCTCAGTGTTCATAAAACTCTTATTGACTGCCGGACTCGTGCTGGGGGTTACAGCCTTTTACTGGATGCCTGTGATCGAGATGATGTCAACAGGGGCTTTCAGCAGAGATTTTTTCTTTGATACTTCATATGAAGCGGTAAAGGTTTGGGAACTGTTGTATAATGATTACAATCGCATGGGGATCGCGATATTTCTGCTTCTCCTGCCTGCGCTTGTAGTAAAGCAAAGGAACCGGTTCGCTGATTTCTGTGCAGTGACCGGGATCATAACAGCGATCTGTGCGACAGGACTCTTTCCCTGGGAAAGGTTTGAGAAGCTTCTGGGGTTTATGCAGTTTCCCTGGCGGGTTTTTGTTATAACGGGCCCGCTGCTGGCCTTCGCCGAAGGCCTTTATCTGCACCGCTTTGCGACTGAAATCGGCGGCGATGAGGGAGAGGAGTCCGGTCCGGCACGCACAGTCATTATCGTGATCGCGGCGATAATGCTTGTGTCCGCAGTAGGGAATCTGGAAAAAAACACGGAAGAGTATTACTCTTATTCGGATGACTATTTCGATCATGCGCCGTTTACCGCAGAGGTCATAGGGGGAGAGTGGCTTCCGGAAAAGGCTTCCGACAGGGATGCACTGCTGCTTCAGGCAGATAAGGCAGTCTCTGATAAGGGAGAAGAGGTAGGTTTTAAGCGTGTCGCAAATGAGATCATGGCCGAAGGCATTCCGGATGATACGGAATATATAGATGTTCCCTTTATATATTATAAGGGGTATGCCGCAAAAGATGCGCAGACCGGGGCGGTCCTTTCCGTCAGCGACGAGGGCGGAAACGGGTGTGTGAGAGTTTACACCTCGGGGGCTGAAGAAGTAAGAGTATATTATAAAGGAACGATGATCCAGCATATGGCCGATATCATCTCAGTCGGATGCATAACGGGGATACTGGTCTATATCATCCTTACTATCGTAAAAAGAAAAAATACAGGGGTAAAAACGGATGAAAACGGAGAGGGGGCGGGTGCCGCCGTCTGAAAAGGACGGGATCCTGCCGAAGCTTGCCATATTCGATATGGATGGGACTTTGATAGATACCTGTATGGTCAATTTTTATTCTTATCGTGAAGCATTGGCTGAATCGGGGTATGAACTGACCCGGGAATATTTTGAAAAGGAATGCTTCGGTAAAGGGTATAAGGACTATCTGCCGCCGATCATAGGCAAAGATAAAGACCTTCTGGAGAAGATACACGAGAGAAAAATAAGCCTTTATGACAAATATATAGGTGAAGCCCGCCTGAATCCGGTTCTCTATGATTTTATGGGAGGGATGAAGGGACTTTATCATATGGCGCTGGTGACCACGGCATCTAAAAAGAATGTATATGATATGGTTGAGCATTTCAATCTGGGATGCCTTTTGGAGCTGATACTTACTTCGGCGGAAATAACAAAACTCAAACCCGATCCCGAGGGATTTCTGATGGCGATGGATCATTTTAAGATCCCTCCCGAGAGGACTGTCGTTTTTGAGGATTCGGATGTCGGGATCGAAGCGGCAAAACGATGCGGAGCGACTGTGTTCAGGGCTGTACAGATAAACTAAAAAAGCGTCCGGATCAAAGCGGTGTCGGAATGAGCAGGATTTGAACCGATACCCGGGAACGGGACAAAGGAGGCAGATAATGAAAGTAATGGACATGACATTTGTAAAGGGGTTTATCCGGATGGCGGATGACGGCTTTCGTCTGGGATGGCATGAAAGGAACGGAGGAAACCTGTCTTACCGGATCAAGCCGGAAGAGATAGAGATCATCGCTCCCCGGCTCAGGCAGGACGGCGAGTGGACTCCGATCGGGGCAAAGGTTCCGGATCTTGCTGGAGAGCATTTTCTTGTCACCGGAAGCGGAAAGTTCTTCAGGGATATAAAGGACGATCCGGAGGCGACACTTGCGATCATACAGCTTGACGAAAAGGGAGAGAATTATCGGATGGAGTGGGGACTTGTCGAAGGGGGAAGACCTACGAGTGAGCTGCCGTCCCATCTTATGAACCACGAGGTAAAAAAGAAGGCTACAGACGGAAGATACCGCGTTATCTATCATGCGCATCCTGCAAATATCATTGCGCTTACCTTTATCCTTCCCCTTGAGGACGAGGTGTTTACCAGAGAACTGTGGGAGATGGCGACCGAGTGCCCGGTTGTTTTTCCCGACGGAGTCGGCGTAGTGGGCTGGATGGTGCCGGGCGGTGAGGAAATTGCAGTGGCGACCAGTAAGCTTATGGAAAAATATGATGCCGCGATCTGGGCGCATCATGGTATCTTCTGCGCGGGAGAGGGTGCTCATACCACATTCGGGCTTATGCATACGATAGAGAAATCAGCGGAGATCCTGGTCAAGGTACTGTCGATGTCCAATGGGAAACGACAGACCATCGAGCCTGATAACTTCAGGGAGCTTGCAAAGGCATTCAAGGTCGAGCTTCCCGAACGGTTTTTGTATGAAAAGGATTCACGCGCGATCACGGAAACTGAAAAATAGGGAGGAAAATCATGAGTGATATTTATCTGGCGGTAGATATAGGAGCATCCAGCGGACGTCATATCCTCGGTAAAGTTGAGAACGGACGTATACAGCTCGAGGAGATCTACCGGTTTGAAAACGGAATGGTCCATGAGGGCGAGGCGCTCCTATGGGATACCGAACGATTGTATAAGGAGATAATCAACGGTATGAAAAAGTGCAAAGAGCTCGGGAAGGTCCCCGTGACCATGGGGATAGATACCTGGGGTGTTGATTATGTGCTTTTGGATGAGAATGATAAAGCTGCAGGAAAGACTTACGGTTATCGTGATCATCGGACAGACGGATATCCCGGGAAGGTCTACGGGAAGATACCGGAGAAAGAGCTTTATGCTCATACAGGGACGCAAAAACAGGTTTTTAATACGATCTTTCAGCTGTCCGCTCTGGCTGACAAGGAACCGGAGATCCTGAAAAAAGCCACGGCGATGCTTATGATGCCGGATTATTTTGGATTCAGACTTACGGGGATCAAAAAACAGGAATATACGAATGCGACAACTTCGGGGCTTATCAATGCGAAAACAAATGAATGGGACAAAGATCTGATAAACCGGCTCGGACTGCCGGAAGGGATCTTCCTTACTCCGCAAAGACCCGGGACAAAACTCGGAAGGCTGACTCCCGCGGTCCGTGACGAGGTCGGCTTTGACCTTGATGTGATGATAATCGGAAGTCATGATACGGCATCGGCGGTAATGTCGGTTCCTTCATCGGCGGATGACACATTGTATATCAGCTCCGGAACATGGTCCCTCATGGGAGTGGAGAATTCATCCGCAGTGACCACGGAAGCTGCCAGAGAGGCTAATTTTACTAACGAAGGAGGATATGATTACAGATATCGGTTCCTTAAAAACATCATGGGGCTTTGGATGATACAGCAGGTAAGGCATGAGCTTGGCGACAGGAATTCCTTTGCGGAGCTTTGCGACATGGCCGAAAAGGAAAAGGACTTTCCGTCAAGAGTGGAAGCAAACGATCCGAGATTTCTGTCTCCTGAAAACATGCAGGAGGAGATAAAGAAAGCTTTGAGAGAGAGCGGTCAAAAGGAGCCGGAGAATACGGGGCAGATGGCAACGGTTATCTACAGAAGTCTTGCGGAAGCTTATGCGAAGACTCTTAATGAGATAGAAGCGATCACGGGTAAGCGCTATGAAGCGGTAAATATCATAGGCGGAGGGTCAAAGGCATCATATCTCAACAGACTGACTGCCAATGCCTGTGGAAGGAAAGTCATTGCCGGACCCGATGAGGGAACCGCTATAGGCAACCTCATGTGTCAGATGATAAGCGCCGGTGACTTTAAGGATCTTAAGGATGCGAGAGGAGCTGTTGCCGCATCGTTTGATATAAAGGAATATAATCCCGAATAACGGGACGGGATAAAGCACAGACCAGATCAAAAAGGAGGATCATGACATGGCTAGAACGTACAATAAACCCGGGAGTGGTAAAGCATCCGCGCCTAAGGCGACATCTGTGAAGGCGGCAGAGGAAAAGGCAGTGACCAGGACAGATCCGAAGCCGGCGGCGGAGCCAAAGGCAGAAGCGGCAATCGAGCCTGTGAAGGCATCGGCTTCGGTGATAGCAGCGCCCGATACGGAAGTGATGCATAAGGTGGTATATCAGCCCAGCTCACAGATACTCGAGAGAGAGGTGGCTCCGAATGAATCTTTCGGAGTAGGTGATGATATGCCCGTGTATTATCTCTGAGAAGAAATAATAAAGGCTCAGGAAGGACCCGGCGCCGTTGGCGTCCGGGTCTTTTATTGCTTAAAAATCAACAGTTTTCCACACAAAACCAGAGGTTTACATAAGAAACCAACATAAAACCACACAAAGAAATGTGGTTTTATGTTGACTTTGAGCCGAAGTGTGACTATAATTGTCCTAACACTCTATATTTTCGGGAAAAATATAATTAAGAAAGGAAGACAATATGGCACCAAACGAGTATGAAATCAAAAAACAGATCTGTGACATCGGAAAACGGATCTACAACCGAAACATGGTTGCTGCTAATGACGGTAATATCTCCGTCAAGCTTTCCGATAACGAATTTCTTTGTACACCTACCGGAGTATCAAAGGGATTTATGACACCTGAGTTTATCTGCAAGGTGGATGCAAAGGGAAATGTGCTGCAGGCCAACAAAGGGTTCAGACCCTCTTCGGAGATCAAGATGCACATGCGTGTCTATGAGAAGAGACCGGATGTCAATTCTGTAGTACATGCGCATCCGACATTTGCTACGGCATTTGCGATCGCAGGGATCCCGCTCACACAGCCTATCATGCCGGAGGCGGTCATCGCTCTCGGATGTGTGCCGATCGCTCCTTACGGAACACCTTCAACAACAGAGATACCTGATGCGGTAGAGCCTTATCTCGAGCATTTTGATGCGGTCCTTCTGGAAAGCCACGGAGCGCTTACCTGGGCAGGAGATCTCCTTGCGGCTTATCACAAGATGGAGTCTGTTGAGTTTTATGCGGAGCTGCTCTATAAGGCAAGACAGCTTGGCGGCCCCAAAGAGTTTGATCAGAAGACTGTACAGCGTCTTTATGAGATCCGTCGTCAGATGGGACTTCCGGGAAGACATCCCGCAGATCTCTGCCTGAACAAGGGCACGGCTAACTGCCATAATTGCGGCAACTGCGGTAGCGGAGAGAGCGCATCGGGACAGTCGAATGATGAGCTCATATCTGAGATCACCAAAAAAGTCCTTGCATCTCTGGGCAAGTAATACAGAGAAATAAGGTCGAAAGGAGGAAATTCAGATAAAGTGGGCGTAGATGAAAGATTTGTGCATGAAATAGTTCAGAAGGTCATGGCCAATCTGCAGATCGACGGCAGTACCGAGGGAATGCACGGTGTTTTTTCGGATATGAACGAAGCGATAGCGGCTGCCGGAAGATCACAAAAGATAGTTAAGACGATGACCCTTGATCAGAGGGAAAAGATCATATCGGCGATAAGAAGAAAGACAAACGAAAATGTCGAGATCATCGCTAATATGGGTGTAAACGAGACCGGCATGGGCAATGTCGGAGACAAGATACTTAAACATAAACTTACGGCTGATAAAACTCCGGGGACGGAGGCTATCACCACGACAGCGTGGTCCGGAGACAGGGGGCTTACACTTGTAGAGATGGGGCCGTTCGGCGTGATCGGAGCCATCACTCCGGCAACAAACCCGTCTGAGACTGTCATCTGCAATTCGATCGGAATGATCGCGGGCGGCAATACTGTAGTGTTCAATCCGCATCCGAATGCGAAGAAGACGACGATATTTACCATAAACATGATAAATGAGGCTTCTCTTGAGGCGGGTGGGCCGGACAATGTCGCCTGCACTGTCGAAAATCCGACTCTGGAAACAAGCAATATCATGATGAAGCATCCGTCGATACCTCTTCTGGTGGCGACAGGAGGTCCGGGAGTCGTGACAGCAGTGCTCTCTTCCGGAAAGCGTGCCATCGGAGCAGGTGCCGGAAATCCTCCGGCAATGGTCGATGAGACTGCGGATGTAAGAAAGGCAGCAAGGGACATAGTAAACGGCTGTACTTTTGATAACAATCTTCCGTGCATAGCAGAAAAGGAAGTCGTGGCTGTGGACAGCATATGCGACGAGCTGATGGATCATTTTATCAATGAGAATGGATGCTACCTTGCGAGCAAGGAAGTACAGGATAAGCTCATCAGTACGGTAATAACACCCAAGGGTGCGTTGAACAGGAAGTGCGTCGGTCGTGATGCAAGGACTCTGCTGTCCATGGTAGGGGTCGAGGTCGGAGCGGATATACGGTGTATAGTTTTTGAAGGCGAGAAAGAGCATCCTCTTATCACCACCGAGCTCATGATGCCTATCCTCGGAGTTGTAAGGGTAAAGACATTTGAAGAGGGAGTCGAGACCTCGGTATGGCTTGAGCATGGCAACCGACACTCGGCGCATATCCATTCAAAGAATGTTGACCGCATTACACAGTATGCGAGAGCGCTCGATACGGCGATCCTTGTAAAGAACGGCCCCAGCTATGCCGCATTGGGATTTGGCGGTGAAGGGTATCCGACCTTTACGATAGCGTCAAGAACAGGCGAAGGTCTCACCTGCGCTTCAACATTTACCAAGCGCAGACGCTGCGTTATGACAGACAGTCTGTGCATCAGATAGACAATAGCATTATTCTATAGCCGAAGATGACGGACCGTGATCGCGGGACCGCATCTTAACAGTAAAACAGGAGGAACAATATGGCAGTAAACGAAAAGGATGTCGAGCTTATAGTGAAGCAGATCCTTGACCAAATGGGAGGCGCAGGTTCATCTGCAGTTTCGTCCCCGTCCGGTTTCGGAAAGGCTGCATCGGGTTCGATACCAAAGACGGCCAGGGTTGCCATGCTGGTGGAGAAAGAACGCTTTGAGGTCAAAGAGTTTCCTATCCCCGAGGTTGGTGATGACGATATCCTGGTCAAGGTCGAAGGGTGCGGAGTTTGCGGTACAGACGCGCACGAGTTTAAGCGCGATCCCTTCGGACTTATACCGGTGGCTCTCGGACATGAGGGTACCGGAGAGATCGTGAAGATGGGGAAGAATGTGAAAAAGGATTCGGCAGGCAAGGATCTTCATATCGGAGATAAGGTCGTAACCTGCATGATCTTTAAGGATGATCCGGAGATCACGATGTTTGATCTTAACAAGCAGAACGTTGGAGCCGCAGATGTATACGGACTTCTTCCTGATGATGATGTGCATCTGAACGGATGGTTTTCCGATTATATCTTTATCCGCGGAGGTTCGACGGTCTTTAATGTCAGCGATCTGGATCTGGACAGCAGGGTACTTATAGAGCCCAGCGCAGTGCTTGTTCATGCCGTAGAGAGAGCAAAGACTACCGGCATACTGAGATTCAACAGCAGGGTTGCGGTTCAGGGATGCGGACCCATAGGACTTTTGTGTATAGCGGTATTAAGAACCATGGGTATCGAGAATATAACTGCCGTTGACGGCAATGCGCAGCGACTTGAATTCGCAAAAAGGCTCGGCGCCAATCAGACGGTAAACTTCAACGACCACAAGGGGATAGAGGCTCTCACCAAGGCTGTTGAGGACTCTTTCGGAGGACACCTTGCGGACTTTGCCTTCCAGTGCACCGGAAATCCGATGGCACATGCCAATATCTACAAGTTTATCCGTAACGGCGGCGGCCTTTGCGAACTGGGATTTTTTGTTAACGGCGGCGACGCAACGATCAATCCCCACTTTGATCTTTGCTCAAAGGAGATCAACCTTGTAGGTTCATGGGTATATACTCTCAGAGACTACGGTACGACATTCGATTTCCTTAAGAGGGCAAAGGGGATAGGACTTCCGGTGACGGAGCTTATCACGCATAAATTCCCTTTGGAGCAGATCAACGATGCGCTTAAGACAAATCTGGCCATGACAGGTCTTAAGATAGCGGTGATAACTCCTCCGGGAGCATGAATTGCGGCGAGATCGGCTTATGAAAAGCCAGCCCTGGTTTCTGCGATATGATCCGGAAGCGCAGGGTCAGTAAAAAAAGGACATACAGACTATGAATGAAACTGACAACAATGTGGGATATGCAGTAGGACTGCTTGAAGTATACGGACTGGTATGCGCTTTCCTTGCAGCCGACGCAGGGTGCAAAGCGGGTAATGTGACACTTGAAGTGTTTGACAAGAATAAGCCCGCCAATGCCGATGAGCTTCCGGTTCCGCTCCTCGTCACGGTAAAGTTCCGGGGACTGGTATCGGATGTTCGCGAAGCTATGTATGCTGCGGAAGAGGTAGCGAAGGCAAATACAGGGATCGTATGCTCCCACATTATTCCGAATCCGACCGAGGATACGGAGAAAATGCTGAAGATCAGCGCATTGGACAAGGACTGACAAGGAGGAAAAAACTATGGCACAGTCATTAGAAGCATTGGGTATGGTTGAGACAAGAGGACTTACGGCAGCTATCGAGGCAGCGGATGCCATGACAAAAGCTGCTGAGGTCACACTTATAGGAACCGAGAAGATCGGATCCGGACTGGTAACCGTTATGGTCCGCGGGGATGTCGGAGCGGTTAAGGCTTCGGTCGAGGCCGGAACTCAGGCGGCGAGCAGACTTGGCGAGCTTGTAGCTACGCACGTGATCCCGAGGCCTCATAACGATGTGGAGATGATACTCCCCAAATTCAAATGATGTCCGGATCTATTCAGGTCATCGGTAACGTAAAGGATAATGAGTATGAAGGCTTACGGATTTATTGAAATTACAGGAGTGGTAGCGGCGGTCGATGCGTTGGACATCATGTGCAAGGCTGCGAACGTGACTCTTTCAACCTGGGAGAGAAAGCTCGGGGGAAGGCTTGTCACGATCGTGATCGAGGGTGATGTCTCTGCGGTAAAGCAGGCGATAGAGGCCGGCAGCACGATGGCGATCAAAAAACCCGTGTCGATGGGGGTATTGCCCAATCCTCATCCGGAGATCAGAAGGATTGTTGAGTTCTCCGCCAGCCGATTCAAGGGCAAAGTAACAACGGGAATATCGGACGGACACAAAATGCTTGGTCAGGATCCGCCGGATTTCAATATCAAGGAACAGTTAAAACAAAGAGAGACAGATAATAATTGATCAACAAAGATTAAGGAGGAACCAAAATGTCACAGTCACTTGAAGCTTTAGGATTAGTAGAAACCAGAGGTCTTGTAGCAGCCATAGAAGCAGCCGACCAGATGTGTAAAGCAGCTAACGTTACCCTTATCGGGACAGAGAAGATCGGATCCGGTCTTGTTACCGTTATGGTCCGCGGAGATGTCGGAGCGGTCAAATCATCTGTTGAGGCCGGAAGCAATGCAGCAGGCAGGCTTGGAGAGCTCATAGCCACACACGTGATCCCCAGACCTCACAACGATGTAGAGATGATCCTTCCCAAGGTTAAATGATCATCTGCAGGAGGTGCTTTAATTGGACAGCAATAGTGTAGAGTCGATTACAAGAGCTGTACTGCAGGCCCTGGAAGGAGCCAATGAAAAAAAGCCGAAGATGTCGGTGCCGATAGGTGTTTCCGCAAGACATATCCATCTGACACAGGAACATGTGGAAACCCTTTTCGGACCCGGATATCATCTTACAAAGAAAAAGGACCTTATGGGGGGACAGTTTGCGGCAAACGAGCAGTGCACAATAGTAGGCTTAAAGCTTCGCGCCATAGAAAACGTGCGGATCCTCGGCCCTGTTCGTAAGGCATCACAGGTAGAGATATCCGCAACGGATGCGAGAACTCTCGGGGTAAATGCGCCGCTGAGAGAGTCCGGAGATGTTGCGGGATCGGCGCCTGTGTCGCTGGTCGGACCAAAGGGGGTTTTGTACCTGAACGAGGGATGCATAGTCGCGGCAAGACATATTCATATGACGCCGCAGGAAGCGGGAGCGGCGGGTCTCAAGGATGGCGATTATGTTTCGGTCCGTATGGGAAATGATCGCGGAGCGGTGCTTGACAAGGTCAAGATCCGTGTAGATCCTTCGTTTTCGCTCGAGATGCATATCGATACGGACGAAGCGAACGCATGCCAGGTTAAGCAGGGGGATACAGCGGAGATCATATGATTATAGGAAAGGTGATAGGGAGTGTATTCTCCACAAGGAAGAGCGAAAAGCTGGTCGGGAATAAATTTATGATAGTCCGGCCGGAGGAGTCTATGAATGACGACGGAGGAGATCTGGTTGCCATAGACATCATCGGAGCGGGCATAGGCGAAAGAGTGCTTGTGGCCCAGGGTTCTGCCGCACGTATAGGTTGTGACATGAAGGATGCTCCGGTAGACGCGGCGATCGTCGGCATTATAGACGAAGGTCAGGAGATGTGATGGATCTACGATCGTTACAGGAAACAGCACGTGAAAACGGCATAGTGGGAGCCGGTGGAGCCGGCTTCCCGGCCTATGCAAAGATGACCGACAAGGCAGACACGGTGATCCTGAACTGCGTGGAATGCGAGCCGCTTCTGAAGCTTCATCGTCAGCTTTTGGCTGAACATGCCCGGGATATCGTATCCATGCTGGATGAAGTAAGGGCGGTGTTCAACGCACAGGAGGCTGTGATAGGCATCAAAGCCGAGTATGTCGAGACGATCAGGGCGCTTGAGGAAGTGCTTCAGGATTACGACAACGTAAGAATGGAGCAGGTTAAAGCCGCATACCCTATGGGGGATGAGGTGATCCTGATCTATGAGGCTACAGGAAGGGTTGTCCGTCCCGGAGGGCTTCCGGCAGACGAGCATGTCGTAGTATATAATGTCGAAACGATGTATAACCTGTTCAGGGCAGTACATGAAGGGAAACCGGTGACGAGCAAGGTCGTATCGATCGTAGGAGAGATAGATCATCCCGCCACACTCAGGGTACCGATAGGGACCACGGTCAAGGAGGCAGTGGCTCTGGCGGGAAAGATCACCGTAGAAGATCCCGCCTATCTAATGGGCGGACCGATGATGGGTAAACTCGGTGACGAAAATACCCTTATAACCAAAACTACCAATGCGATCATCATACTGGACAGATCGCATGATATTGTACTTAAGATGAAAAAAGACCTTGGAGTGGAACGGCGCAGGGCATCTTCCGCCTGCTGCCAGTGCAGAACCTGCACCGATCTCTGTTCACGTCATGCGCTCGGACATCCGATCGAGCCGCACCGTATCATGCGAGCGGTGGCTAATCAGGACGTAAGCGATCTTTCGGTGTTTGTTAATTCGGCTTTTTGCAGCGGATGCGGAATATGTGAAAAATATGCATGTCCTCAGGGACTTTCACCCAAGACGATAATACAGGAGTTTAAGGCCGGATTGCGCGCTGCAGGAATAAATGCGGGGAAGCCGGAGCCGGCTCCGGTAGGGGAGGACAGGGAGTTGAAAAAGGTGCCTGTCCACAGACTTGCGTCAAGGCTCGGGCTTACAAAATACGATGTACCCGCGCCGTTTGAGGACGATCTGAAATCGGTCTCAAAGGTCAGGATCCCTCTGAGTCAGCATATAGGAGCACCCGCAAAGGCAGCAGTCAAAAAGGGAGATAAGGTAAGCGCAGGGCAGATGATAGCCGTACCGGCAGAGGGCCTTTCGGTTGGGATACATACGTCCATAGACGGGACGGTTTCCGATGTAACGGAAGGATATATTGAAGTAAGGTCGGATCAGGGCAGAAAATAAATGAATGGAACCCGGAGGGTTTCAAGATCGATTAAGAGGATAACATTGTGGCAAAAGCAATCGGAATGGTAGAGTGTACAACAGTGTCCACGGGCTTTAAGGCTGCGGACGATATGGCGAAAGCGGCGGAGGTGGAACTGCTTCAGGCAGAGACAACCTGTCCCGGAAAGTTCGTGATCCTGATAACCGGGGAATTGTCAGCGGTCAGGGCATCGGTGGACCGTGCGGCAAAAGCTTATGAAGACAAGGTGATAGATACGTTTGTTCTTGGTAATCCGCATGAATCGATCTTTCCGGCTATATACGGAACATCACAGCCTGAGAAGATCGATGCGCTCGGAGTGCTTGAGACATATGATGTAGCGGCTATGATAGTGGCGGCGGATATTGCAGCCAAAACAGCAATAGTAGAGCTTATGGAACTCAGACTGGCGAAAGGAATGTGCGGGAAAAGTTACATGACGATCACCGGAAGCGTTTCAGCGGTTCAGGCGGCTATCGATGCGGCAAAGATCGCTGCCGGAGACAAGGGGATGTTCCTTGACGAATCCGTAATAGCCAGACCATCCGATCAGCTGATGAGATTTTTGACATAGATTTACTTTTGTCTGTAAAGCCGCAGGACATGAGTAATACATGTCCCGCGGGGAAAGATATGGATTGAGTTTGTGAGTATGCTTGCGGCAGAAAGAAGAAACAGTATACTTGAAAAAATACAGGAAGAAAAGAAGGTCATCGTAGGAGAACTCAGTCGTGAGTATGAGGTTTCCGAAGAGACGATCCGCAGAGATCTTGAGAGACTGGAAGAGGAAGGCCACATAGTAAAAAGCTACGGTGGCGCGGTTCTTAATGAGACCGGGGTTATCGAGCTTCCTCATAATGTCAGGAGAAGGGTAAATCCGGCGGCGAAGCAGAAGATCGCCGAGCTTGTCTGTAACGAGATAGAGGAAAACGACCATGTTTTTCTGGATGCTTCAACGACGTCGGTCTATATTTCGAAGGCTATCAAGCAGAAGGAACACCTGACTATAATCACGAATTCGATAGAAAACCTGCTTGAATTATCTCTTGTCACAGGATGGGACATCATTTCCACCGGAGGGCAGCTTAAAGCCGGAACCATGTCACTGTACGGATGGAAAACGGCGGAAACATTAGGAGCGTATCACGCGGACAAGGTGTTCATGTCCTGTAAAGGGATCTCGAAGGACAGGGGTATAACGGACGGGAATGATGAAACTGCAGGAATAAAGCAGGCTATGATCGCTTCGGCGGCAAAAGTGTACCTTGCCGTGGATCATTCAAAATTCGACAGGATGGCGTTCTCGCAGATATGCGGGTTTAATAAGATAGATACGGTAATAACGGATCAGGAACCCGAACCGGTATGGAAAGAATTTTTTTCATCAAACGGTATCGGATTGATCTATCCGGAAAGCTGATAAAAAAGCTCGGAGATTCATCCGGTGGAATATGTCGATAAGACATTTGCCGGGAATAAAGAAGGGAGTATTGGTATGAAGGGATTTGACAGCACACCGGTAGCAAAGACGGAAAGGATAACCAGGCTGGTATCTGATCTGTTTGCAAAGATGCCGGAGATAGAGGCATCAAGAGCGGAACTTATAACTGAATCTTTCAGATCTACAGAGGGGCTTCCGATCGTAACGAGAAAGGCGCTGGCTTTCAGACATATTCTTCACGGTCTTCCGATAGTCATAAGACCCGGAGAGCTTATAGTTGGAAGTACGACGATCGCTCCCAGAGGTTGTCAGACATACCCTGAGTTTTCATATGACTGGCTTGAAGCGGAATTCGATACCGTCGAGCACAGAGCAGCAGACCCGTTTTATATTTCCGAGGAGACCAAGCAGCGTCTGTTAAAAGTCAATCCATACTGGAAGGGGAAGACAACGAGTGAGCTTGCAAGATCTTATATGGCGCCGGAGACACTTAGGGCCATGGATCATAATTTCTTTACTCCGGGAAATTACTATTATAACGGTGTCGGCCATGTGAACGTGCATTATGACAGAGTGATCTATGAAGGTTTAAAAGGGATAATGGCCCAGACCTCCGAGGAGCTTTCAAAGGTCAGCTTTTGCGATCCCGAGTACGGAGATAAAAAGAGATTTCTTGAGGCAGTCATCATATCGTGTCAGGCAGTCATCGATTATGCGCAAAGATATTCGAAGCTTGCCGGGGAACTTGCGTCAAAGGAAACCGACAACGTCAGAAAACAGGAATTACTGAAGATATCCGAGATATGCGCTCATGTTCCGGAAAATCCGGCGAGAACCTTTGAGGAAGGACTTCAGGCATTCTGGTTCGTACAGCAGACACTCCAGATAGAGTCATCCGGACATTCAATATCTCCGGGGCGGTTTGATCAGTACATGTATCCCTTGTATGAGAAGGATATGGAGGAGGGCAGACTGACCCGCGAATACGCCCAGGAACTGCTCGACTGCGTCTGGGTAAAACTCAACGATCTTAATAAATGCAGAGATGCGGCATCCGCTGAAGGTTTTGCAGGCTACTCCCTGTTTCAGAACCTGATCGTCGGAGGTCAGACAAAAGACGGAAGGGATGCCACAAATGATCTGTCTTTTATGTGCCTCGACGCTACAAAGCATGTATTTCTTCCGCAGCCGTCCATATCGATAAGGGTATGGAACGGTTCTGCAAAAGAGCTTCTTATAAGAGCGGCGGAGGTTACGCGCACAGGAATAGGGTTCCCGGCCTATTACAACGATGAGATAATAATACCGGCGATGGAAAATCGGGGGATAAATATAGAGGATGCCAGAAATTATTGCATAATAGGATGCGTTGAGCCCCACGTTCCCGGCAAGGAGGACGGCTGGCACGATGCCGCTTTCTTTAATATGTGCAGACCGCTTGAGATGGTATTTACAAACGGTGTTGATAACGGGGAAGTGGCCAGTATCCGGACCGGGGATGTGAGCTCTATCGGATCATATGAAGAGTTTAAGGCGGCTTATAAAAAGCAGATGGATTATAATATCGCACTTTTGGTAAATGCGGATAATGCCATCGATCGAGCGCATGCCGAGCTTTGTCCGCTTCCGTTTGAATCGGCTCTTATCGATGATTGTATTTCAAGGGCGGTACCGCTTCAGCAGGGCGGGGCTCACTATAACTTTACAGGTCCGCAGGGCTTTGGTATCGCAAATGTTGCGGATTCCCTGTATACGGTAAAGACGCTTGTTTTCGAACAAAATAAATTCACTCTCAAAGAACTGGCGAAGGCTATGGAGATGAATTATGGACAGGGCTTCGATGAGATCACGGCGAGAGAAGCGGCAATGCAGGCAGGCAGAGTGATGGCGGCCAAAGGAGAGACTATAAGCCCCGAGGTCATTTCGTCCATTATAGATAAGGTTCTCAATATGCAGATCCCGGCGGATGAAAAGAAACGGTACGAAGAGATAAGGGATATGATAATAGATCTGCCCCACTTCGGAAATGACATTGATGAGGTTGATACAATAGCGAGAGAAGCGGCATATTATTACACCAGACCCCTGCCGCAGTACAGGAATCCTCGCGGAGGCATATTCCAGGCAGGACTATATCCGGTATCCGCAAATGTTCCTTTGGGAGCGCAGACGGGTGCTACGCCGGATGGAAGGCTTGCGCATACACCCGTTGCGGACGGAGTATCGCCTACCAGCGGATATGATCTTAACGGTCCCACTGCATCCTGTAATTCGGTGGCAAGGCTTGATCATGCAGAGGCATCCAACGGAACGCTCTTCAATATGAAGATACACCCGACAGCCATGACTACGGAAAAAGATCTGGATGATTTTGTATCACTGGTGCGTGGATACTTTGATCAGAAGGGGATGCACATGCAGTTTAATGTTGTTGACAGACAGACGCTGCTGGATGCTCAGGCTCATCCCGAAAAATATGCCGGACTCGTAGTCAGAGTGGCCGGTTACTCGGCCCTGTTCACAACGCTTTCCAAATCATTACAGGATGACATCATAAAGCGTACGGAGCAGGGACTTCATAGATGACATACGGTGAAGGATATAAATGGACGATTACGGTTATTTGGATGTAAAGGGCAGGATATTTGATATACAGAGATACTCTATCCACGATGGGATAGGGATAAGGACAATAGTGTTCCTCAAGGGATGCGCGCTCAGGTGTCGTTGGTGCTGTAATCCCGAGTCTCAGAGTTTTGAGACGGAAACTATGATGGTCAACGGGAAACCCAGAATATACGGTCGGGATGTGACTGTACGCGAAGTGATGCAGACAGTACGGCGGGATATGCCTTATTACAGCAGGTCTGACGGTGGTCTTACGCTTTCAGGCGGAGAAAGCCTGCTTCAACCTGAGTTTGCAGAGGCGCTGCTCCATGCGGGAAAAGTCCTCGGGGTCAATACCGCGCTTGAAAGCATGGGCTTTGCCAGATATGAGACTATAGAAAAGATACTGCCGTATCTGGATACATATCTTATGGATATCAAACATATGGATCCTAAAAAACATGAAGCATGGTGTGGTAAGGAAAACACCCTGATGGTGGAGAATGCAAGAAAGATCGCAGCGAGCGGACTGACTCACCTCATCATAAGGGTCCCGGTCGTACCGGGATTTAATGACACGGAAAAAGAACTGACGGATATAGCGCGGTTTGCAGACTCACTCCCGGGAGTGGAAGAGATAGATATCCTTCCCTATCATAACTTCGGAGAAGGAAAATATACGGGACTGGGCAGGGATTATCCCATGGGAGATGCGGCGCGGCCTTCCGCAGAAAAAATGGAAGGTTTCAAATCGGCAATAGAGCGTGCTACCGGACTTTATTGCCAGATCGGAGGATGATAGGAATGAATCCCAGGATAGAGGTAGTGCCTCATTGCGAGGGAGGACAGGGACAAGTCACCTTCAGACATCTTACGGAAAAGCATCAGATGAATGAAGCATGTTTATTGTATGCGGAAGTTACGGTGTATCCGGGTTCGTCCGTTGGCTGGCATGTCCATAAGGGAGAAAGTGAGACATATTATATCCTTTCCGGTACAGCGGAATATAACGACAACGGAAAGGTCCGGAGAGTGTATCCCGGAGAGACAACTTATACTCCGGATGGGTTTGGACATGAGATAAAGCCGTTCGGCAAGGAACCGTTGGTATTCATGGCATTGTTGCTTAAGACCTGAATCAGGGACTTGAAATAATAAAGGAGGATCAAAAAGATGATCAAGACATTTAAGATGAAGCTGTATCCGGGACAGGAAAAAGAATACGAAAAGAGGCATAATGAGCTTTGGCCGGAGATGGTCGATATGATCCATCAGCACGGGGGCAAAAACTATACGATAAGTCTGGATAAGGAAACACTGACGTTATTCGGGTATATAGAGATCGATGATGAAGAACTCTGGAATAAAGGATCGGATACCGCCATAAACAGAAAGTGGTGGGATTTTATGGCGGACATAATGGAGACGAATCCGGACAACAGTCCTGTAAGCACGGATCTCCCGGTACTGTTCCATTTGGATTGAGCTATCAGGAGAGGGTGTCTGTTTCCGGATAATGTGAAGGTATTCGGATCTCTACCTCGGTACCGGTTCCCTGAGCCGATCTGAAGGTCAGACCGTAGGCATCACCGAAAAGGATCTGTAAACGACGATGGGTATTGGACACTGCGATGTTCGTGCCCGTCGTTTTTTTGTCGTCCCCAGACAGTACAGAATCCAGAGTTTCCCGGTCCATCCCGACTCCATCATCGGATATCAGAATAATGGCGTCCTCCTCCTCGGTCCATCCACCGATGACGATGGTTCCTTCCCTGGATTCCTTTTCAAGGATCCCGTGAAGGATCGAGTTTTCTACAATGGGCTGCAGAGTAAGTTTGGGCAGCTTGTAAGACATCATGTCATCCGGGATATCGATCATAAGCTCGATCTTTTCCTCGAAACGCATATTCTGCAGTTCCACATACAATTTAACGTGTTCTATCTCGGAACGGATATCGGCGATCGGATCTTTACGGCTTAAGGTCAGCTTATAGAAACTGGATAACGCCTGAATGGCACGGGTTACTTCGCCTCTTTCTCCGGATTGTGACAGCCAGTTTATCATATCCATGGTATTGTAGAGAAAATGAGGGTTGATCTGAGCCTGAAGGGCCCGTATCTCCGATGTGCGGAGCTCTTCTGCCGTTTCCTGCTGTCTTTTGACGAGGAGATTCTGCTGATCCGCCATATAATTATAGGAATCGGTCAGTTCACCGATCTCGTCATGCGAATCCGGATCAGGGATACGTACGGGCGGTTCGGATCTGGCTTCGCGCATCTTGGTATTTATAGCCGAAAGACGTAAAGTTATCGACCGGGCGAGAGATAAGGATATGAGAAAGGCTATGAAAAGTGTAAACAGATATATGAAGGAAAACTGCTTTATGATCCGTTGTCCTCTTTGAAGGACAACATTTGACGGGATCACGCTTACCATATACCAATCCGTGTCCTCAAGATTAAAGCTTGCGGCATACACGTCCTGTCCCAGCACATTCCTTGTGGTGAAGCCATCCTTTGAGGCGGATATTCCTCGAACGGTGTCATAGTCCATGATATATGCGCCTGTGAGAACAGGATCCGAGCTTGCGACGACAGCCTGACGCTCATTAATTATATAGGATATGTTTTCGGTTACCGTGTCCTGTTTGAGGATCCGGGTGAGCTCATCCGATGAGAAGTAGACGGCCAGATATGACGGAGAAACAGCGTATGCTTTAGATGAAGGATAAAGCCGTTCTACATATGCCAGATCCCCGTATTCATTGATCTCTTTGTGTGAAAGATAAAAAGAGGGACAGTACAATCCGGTATCGGTGGAAGAATTCATTATACCGTTCCAGTAGGTTCCGTGGCTGTTTGACTCGGGAAGAAAGAAATCCTGCAGGAGCCAGTTTTCATACAGCTCATCCGGAACGTGGTCGGTATATATGTGTATCGAGGTTATAAAGGTCCCGTCCATATCCGAATCCAGCTGGGTATACAGGTCGTTAAGAAAAGCATTGTTGTGGGCCAGTTCTTCTTTAGCATCATCAGAGATGGAGTCTGTACACAATTGTCTTATAAAAGTATTGTTCTGTATTGCTGTCGATACGGTTGAGATAGCATCGAGTCGGGCTTCAAGCGCCGATGCACTCTGTTTTGAGAGGGCGAAGGACTGCCGGATCGAATCATTTACTATCAGATCGTAGATCGACGAATAGAACAGGCTGACTATAAGGATCGTAGGGATCAGTATCAGGAGAAGATGAGTACAGATCAGTTTCGTCTGGATGGAGGCGTCTTTAATGAGTCTTTTCATTTATTCGAGTAGCTTTCATTTCCTGCGGACAGATTGCTTCTGAATTCCGAAGGTGACATATTAGTAACCTTCTTGAAGATCTTTCCGAAATAGTTTACGTCTGTATAGCCAACCTTTGCTGCGATATCGGTGATCTTGTACCGGGGATCGGAAAGCATCTCCTGAGCACGCTCTATCCGGTAGGCGGTAATGTACTGGTTAAGCGTAAGGCCTGTTTCCGACTTGAAAAAGGTGCATACATACGGGGCGGAACGATTAACATGATCGCTCACCGATTTGATGGAGAGAGATTCGTTACGGTAGTTCTGCCGGATGAATTCTTTTATCGCAAATACCATATTGCTGCCTGTTTCTCTGGAAGAAAGCCCTTCGAAATATTCGTCCGTACTGTGTATCAATTCATTGTGGAGTACATCCAGACTGTCCGCATTTTCCACCATAGCCCAGATCGACTGATTCTCTTTTATCAGGATCTCCGTCATCCTTGATTTTCTTGCAGCCTTCTGCAGAGTGAGAAAAAGCTGATAATAGATGTCCTTGACCTGTCCGGGAAGCAGTCGGCAGGGAGGCATGAACTGCGCATGGATATCGGCCAGCACCCGGTCACAGAGTCCGCGGTCTTCTTCCTCCAGAGCTTCGAGGTAATCCTGGGAATAATCCTTGATGATCGGAGGGGTGTGGGCCGTTTTTTCTTCGTTGGAAAGAATGGCGCCGGGTTCGCTGAAAAAAGCCTGCTGTAAGAGGACTACGGCGCCCGAATATGTGTCATATGCATGACTGATACCATGCATGGTATCTCCCAGTACTATGCATTTCAGGGTATCGGGATCGTATGTCTGTCTGATACGTGAACATATCGATCTAAGCGTGTCACGGGGGGATTTCTGTCCGTAGGCGAAAAAACATATACAAGAATTTTCTTTCATTACATGTATCTCGCTGATCCCTCGTCCGGCAAAGACCGGCGATAATTCCTCGGACGCTATACGTCTCAGACCGGGAATGGAGATCAGTTCGCCTCCTGTGAACTGGAACAACAGACAGGTGAAATGGTCATCCGGACTCATGCCGTCAGGCAGGGACAGATCGCTTATCGTTTCGGGAACCAGTGAATGGGTCAGCATTTCCGCAAGCCGGTTTTCGTGTTCCGCAAGCTCTACCGAACGTCCACGTTTTACCAGACCTTTCTCCATCAGCTGTTCGGCGGCAAGTCGTATGGCGTCTGTTACCTCCGTGGTATCAAGCGGCTTTTCGACATAACTGACGGCCTTAAGGTGAATTGCGGCCTTCAGATATTCTTTGTCCGAATATCCGCTCATAAAGATGATCGCAGAATCGGGAAGTGACTCATGGAGCTTTTCGGCCATGGCGACCCCGTCCATCCGTGGCATCCGCATATCCGTAAGGATAATATCCGGCTTTTCGGCAAAGGCAATCCGGAGCCCTTCGGCTCCGTCGGAGGCTTCCAATACGGTATCTATCCCAAGCTGATCCCAGTCTATCGAAGCGGTCAGACCGCTTCGGGTGATCTTTTCATCATCTACTATCAGTACCTTCATAAAAAAATGATAGCATAAAAATTTACTTAAAATCAAAAGATGTTACGATTTTGAAAACATCCTAAGAATGATAAACTTGAACTGTATTGGTGGAGGTTTGACCTATACATATCAGGATATATCAAAGAAGATATGAAAGGAGAGTCGAAGTGGCGGAAGATCTGATTCTTGAACTCAAGGGAATAACCAAGATATTTCCGGGAGTGAAGGCGTTGAACAATGTTCATTTTCAACTCAGGCGCGGGGAGGTTCATGCGCTTATGGGAGAGAACGGAGCGGGCAAATCAACGTTCATCAAAGTAATAACAGGGGTACACGCTGCGGAGGAAGGACAGATGTTCCTTGAGGGGCAGGAGGTGCATTTCAAAGGCCCCAAGGATGCACAGGAAGCCGGAATAGCGGCAGTTTATCAGCATCCTACATCGTATCCGACCCTGTCCGTTACCGAAAACATCTTTATGGGACACGAAGATGTCAAGAGCGGCATGATACAGTGGCGCAACATGAATGCGGAGGCACAAAAGCTTCTGGACAGTCTGGACGCTGATTTCAAGCCTACCGATGAGGTAGGAGCACTTACGATAGCCCAGCAGCAGATGGTCGAGATAGCAAAAGCACTTTCTACTAATGCAAAGATCATCATTCTTGATGAGCCTACGGCAGCACTTACCACAAATGAATCCGAAAAGCTGTACGAGATCGTAGACAGACTGAGAGAAGAGGGGAAATCCATAATCTTTATCTCCCACAGGTTTGAGGATATGTATCGTCTGGCAAGCAGGGTTACCGTATTCAGGGATTCGCAGTACATAGGCACATATGATGTTGACGGCATATCAAACGCTGATCTTATCAAAGCAATGGTCGGACGTGAGATAACGGATATGTATCCCAAAGAGGACATCAAGCTTGGAGAGGAGATCTTCCGGGTTGAAGGAATGACCCGGACCGGATATTTTAAGGACGTCTCTTTTGACGTAAGAGCCGGAGAGATAATAGGTCTTACCGGGCTGGTGGGCGCCGGTAGAACCGAGACTATAGAGAGTGTATGCGGGATAACCAAGCCTGATGCGGGCAAGGTCTTTCTTGAAGGCAAAGAGATCCATATCAAGGAGCCTGAGGATGCGATGAAAGCCGGTATAATACTGCTTCCGGAGGATCGTCAGAAGCAGGGGCTGATACTGTCCTGGGGCCTTGGGAGAAATGTTACGCTTCCCATACAGGAAGAGCTTGCAAAAAACATGTTCAACGATGAAAAGAAAGAGAGGGAAGTCGCAAAGCAGAGGCTTGAAGAAGTCGACACCAAGGCGGTGACCATCTTTCAGCCGGCCAGTTCACTTTCCGGCGGAAATCAGCAGAAGGTGGTAGTGGCAAAGGCGCTGGCACAGTCCAATATGAAGGTCGTCATCATGGATGAGCCCACAAAGGGTATTGATGTCGGCGCAAAGAAAGAGATATACGAGATCATGGGTCAGCTCGCCAAGCAGGGGTTCGGCATTATCATGATATCTTCCGAAATGCCGGAGATAATAGGCATGGCCGACAGGATATTCGTAATGTGTAACGGGAGGATCTCGGGATGTCTTCAGAGATCGGAGGTTACCCAGGAGCGAATACTTGAATTATCCATGGAGAAGAATGATAAGAAGAAAGGAGGCGTGGCATAATGAAGAAGAAATCGATCGGACAGTTTCTGTCGGGGTCCAGAGAAGCCAGCCTTGTGATCGTGCTTGTGGTACTGCTGATAGTCGTAGGGGTGATAAATCCTTCGTTCCTTTCATTTACCAATATCCGGCAGATATTCCTGAATAATACGCTTACATTTATAATGGCGCTGGGAATGTTATGCGTAATGCTTACGGCCGGAATTGATATTTCGATCACCTCAACCCTGGCATTTGCCGGTATGAGCATAGGAATGCTTCAGAAATATGACGTGATACACAACACATTCCTTTTGTTTGTGATCGGAGCGCTTATAGGTATAGTGTGCGGATTCCTTAACGGGATAATCATCGCCAAGGGGAATGTTGCGCCGATCATATGTACCATGGGATTCATGTACATATGGAGAGGAATGGCGTATGTAATATCCAACAACAACTGGGCATCGGGTATGGACGTAGCCGGTTTTTCGGACTTTGGTAAGGATGGCGCTCCGGGTCCGTATATCATCCTGATAGTGGCATATGTTGTTTTCTTTGTTGTAATGAAGTGGACCCGTTTCGGACGCAGGATATATGCGGTCGGAAGCAATACCGAAGCCGCCCGCGTGTCCGGTATCAATGTTGATCGTACATTGACGAGCGTATATACCATAATGGGATTTCTGGCCGGACTGTCAGGAGTGCTTTCGGTTTCCATCTATGCATCGGCTCAGCCCAACATGCAGTACGGCAAAGAGATGGATGTCATAGCGGCATGCGTTATCGGAGGAGTTTCAATGAACGGCGGTCGCGGGAGCGTTGCCGGAACATTCCTCGGGGCGCTCATCATCGGTATAATCTCAAAGGCTCTGCCGATGGTCAATATACCCAACTTCTGGCAGAATCTTATAAAAGGAGTCATCATACTCGCGGTTGTTATTCTTAATGTAGTGACGCAGCGTACCATGGACAGACAGAATCTGTTAAGGAGGGAGATGTAATGGCCGGAAAATCAGGAAGAGAAATATCAGCGGTACCCGCGAGTGGGATAAAGGGGAAGTTGCTCTCCTGGGAGGGCGCGCTTATCCTCATACTCATAGGGGTAAATATACTCGGAGTAGCGATATCACCCAATTATAATGTAAGCAATGTGCTTCGTGAGATGCCCCGGTATCTGGCCGAGATCTTTATGATGTTCGGAATGGGATATATCCTTGTGCTGGGAGATATCGACATATCGGTCGGCGCATTGGTATGTCTTGCGGGAACGATCACAGTCCTTTCATCTAACGCAGGAGCTCCTTTCGGGCTTGCGGTGGTGATCTGCCTGGCAGTCGGACTTTTGGGCGGAATGCTTAACGGATTTATAGCGACAAGGTTTACGGAGCTGCCGACCATGATAGTAACCCTCGGCACTCAGATCATATTCCGAGGGATAGCGGAAGTGCTCTTTGAAACCTGGGGCAATGGCGGCGGTACGGCTTCAATGGCTGATACAAAGGGACTTATGCTTCTTGCAAAGAAAATAGGACCTTTCCCGATCGCTTTTTTCTGCGTGATCATAGTGGGTGTTGTAATGATCACGGTTTTATCCAAAACCACATTCGGCAGGAAACTCTATGCTATCGGTTCGAACAAGACCGCGGCATACTATGCGGGAGTTAAAGTGGAGAAGATCAGATTTATATGCTATTCACTGCTTGGGTTCCTGGCCGGAGTCTGTGCGCTTTTCCTTCTGACTGCAACCTTCGGATCCAATACGACTACAGGTCAGGGATTTGAAATGGAAGTCATCGCGATGTGCGTCTTTGGAGGTATCGCAACTACCGGAGGAAAAGGCAATCTTATCGGAGGTTTTATTGCGGCATTTATTATCGTATGCCTCAGGATCGCCCTTGGCCAGAGAAACATCAACACACAGATAATCCTTGTCATAATCGGCCTCATGCTTATAATATCCGTGCTTGTTCCGTCTATAAGCAGTGCGATCACGGCAAGAAAAAAGAAGGCGCAGACCTGACAACCTAAAAAAATTACTGTAAAAAAGAAAAATTTACGATGGAGATGTGCATTTTCGTCTGATACCATACAACTATGAGAAAAGCACATTATGTGCAACAACAATAAGGAGGATACTTATTATGAAAAAGAAAGTACTTAGTGTACTGCTTGCTACAACCGTAGTGGCATCCCTTCTTGCAGGATGCGGCTCAACAGCAGCAGACACAGCGGCACCTGCAGCAGAAGCAGCTCCCGCAGAAGAAGCAGCTCCCGCAGAGGAGGCAGCTCCCGCAGAGGAAGCAGCTACAGAAGAAGCAGCTCCCGCAGATGATGCGGCAGCAAGTGCAAGCGGATCAACCTATGCTCTTGTTACAAAGTCAGCAGGAAATCCTTTCATGGATCGTATGGCTACCGGTTTCCAGGAAGCAGTAGAGGATGCAGGCGGCACGGTTGTTATCCAGAACCCCGAAGCAGCTACCCCTGATGCTCAGATCTCAGTTATACAGTCTCTTATATCACAGGGCGTTAACTCTATAGCTGTAGCAGGAAATGATGCAAACGCACTTACAGCAGTTCTTACGGAAGCTGAAGATGCAGGCATAAAGGTTCTTACACTTGACTCAGACGTAGCACCTGACACACGTGCAGTATTCTGTAACCAGGCAGGCGTAGATCAGATCGGTGAGACTCTTATGGAGGCAGTTTACGATCTTACAGGCGGCGAAGGTGATTGGGCTATCCTTTCAGCTACATCACAGGCTACAAACCAGAATGCATGGATCGATGCAATGAAGAAGCTCATGGAGAGCGACAGCAAGTATTCAAAGCTTAACCTCGTAGAGGTTGCATACGGCGATGACGAGCCTCAGAAGTCAACAGACCAGACACAGGCACTTCTTCAGAACTATCCTGACCTTAAGGTTATCTGCGCACCTACAACAGTTGGTATCGCAGCAGCAGCAAAGGTTCTTCAGGATCAGAAGTCAACAGTTAAGCTTACAGGTCTTGGACTTCCTTCAGAGATGGCTGAGTACATCGGCGATGACGATGCACATTCTTGCCCTTACATGTTCCTGTGGAATCCTATCGACCTTGGAAGACTTGCCGGCTACACATCTGTTGCACTTGTTGACGGAACTATAACCGGAGCAAAGGGCGATAAGTTTACAGCAGGCGACCTTGGCGATTACACGATCGAGGATATCGACGGCGCTACACAGATCATCCTTGGACCTCCTTTCAAATTCGATCCTTCAAACATCGACGAGTGGAAGGAAGTATATTAAATAGAAGTTACAGATCCAACAGCGGATCATAAAGCAGGATACGGCCGCACAAGATTTCTTGTGCGGCTGTTTCTTCTTGAAACAGGGATATAAAGACAGTAAAATACGATAGTAAACAAGTGATGTAGATGGGGCATTCAGGCCCAAACAAACTAAAAATGCAGAGAGGTATGAGAGATGGGTGAGCAGTATTTTCTGGCAGTGGATATAGGAGCATCAAGCGGCCGGCATATTCTGGGGTATATTAAGGACGGACGACTGACTCTTGAAGAGGTCTATCGTTTTTGGAACGGGATGGATGAGAAAGACGGAACTCTGAGCTGGGATACGGAAAGGCTTTTCAATGAGATACTTGCAGGGATGAAGAAATGCAGGGAGATCGGGAAGATACCGGCAAGCATCGGGGTAGATACCTGGGGAGTGGATTTTGTCCTGCTTGATAAGAATGATAAAAAGATAGGGGAAGCGGTAGGTTATCGCGACAGTCGGACGGATGGAATGGATGAGGAGGTTTTCAAGATCGTTCCCGAGAAGGAGCTTTATGCCAGGACGGGGATACAAAAGGCCATCTATAATACCGTATATCAGTTGATGGCGTTAAAGAAACACCATCCGGAACAGCTTGAGGCAGCAGAAACGATGCTTATGATGCCGGATTATTTTCATTACCGCCTCTCGGGGAAGAAAGTTCAGGAGTATACAGAAGCGACCACGAGTCAGCTTGTTGATCCGATCACGCGCAACTGGGATTATGAACTTGTGGAAAAACTTGGATTTCCGGCAAGGATGCTTCAGGAGATACGTATGCCCGGGACCAATATAGGCGGTCTTACGGAAGAAGTGCAAAAGGAAGTGGGATTTAACTGTGATGTAGTGCTTCCGCCGACACATGATACCGCAAGCGCGGTGATGGCGGTGCCTACAACAGAAAAAAATATATGTTATATCAGTTCGGGAACATGGTCGCTCATGGGTGTGGAAAAAGACGAGCCTGACTGCTCGGACCAGAGCCGTCAGAAAAACTTTACCAATGAGGGTGGCTATGATGGAGAGATCACATATCTTACAAATATAATGGGATTATGGATGATACAGTCGGTAAGGAACAAGCTGGCTCCCGAAAAGGGCTACGGCGAGATCTGTGAAGAGGCTTCGAAGGAAAAGATAACCTCTTTGGTGGACTGTCAGGACGATGCATTCCTTGCTCCGGATGATATGGTAAAAGCCATACAGGATAAATGCAGGGAGACAGCACAGGAGATACCGGAGACTCTTCCGCAGCTTGCAGCTGTGGTATACAACAGCCTCGCAAAGTGTTATGCGGATAAACTGAAGGAGATCGAGCAGCTTACTGGCAGGAAATATAACAGGATCCATATCATAGGCGGCGGATCCAATGCCGTATGGCTTAACGAGCTGAGCGCGAAATATGCCGGGGTACCGGTATATGCCGGGCCGGGAGAGGCTACTGCCTTAGGGAATATCCTTTCCCAGATGATAGGGAAAAAAATCTTTGCGGATCTTGGGGAAGCCCGTTCCTGTGTCGCGGATTCTTTTGAGATCAGGATATATGAGTAAGACTTGAAAACCGGATATGTTTATGGTATTCTGTTAATTCGTGATATATCCGCCTTGCTCACATAATGTGTGTGGGCCGGACAGACCATAAGGAGGTAAAAGAATGAACAAGTATGAATTGGCCGTTGCAGTCAACGGACAGCTCGAGACAGATGCAAAGAATGCCGTACTTGAGAAGGTGAGAAATCTGATCACCCGTTTTGGAGGCACTATTACATCTGAGGATGATTGGGGCAAAAAGAGATTTGCCTACGAAGTGCATAAGGTAAGGGAAGGCTATTATGTGTTCATCAAGTTTCAGGCAGAGCCTGAGGCTATAGCAGAGATCGAACACCGCATCCGGATAGTTGAGAATGTATACAGATATCTCATAGTATCCGATGAGAAGGAACTCTCTGTTAAGCATGAAGAGGAGAAATCCGAGAACACAGAGGCCTCATATGAATCCGGACGCAAAGCGGAGGCAGCTCAGCCGGCTGCAGAACCGGAGAATCCGGCCGAAGCAGAGGCACCCGAGTCAAAGAGTGAGACTGAAGCAGCTGAATGAGCAGTGGCAGGACCACAGAAAGTGTAGGGCAGTAGAATGAATAAAGCAATATTGGTGGGACGCCTTACAAGAGATCCTAATGTGAGATATTCCCAGGGGGAGAATCCTATGTGCATCGCACGATTCACTCTTGCGGTCGATCGCAGAAGGAGCAGAGACAGTCAGGATGGTCAGACAGCAGATTTTATAAGCTGTGTTGCGTTTGGAAAAACCGGTGAATTTGTGGAAAAATACGCCCATAAAGGAACCAAGTTTGACATCGTAGGACGCATACAGACCGGAAGCTATCAGAACAAAGAAGGGCAGACCGTTTATACCACTGATGTAGTGGTTGAAGAGATTGAATTCGGGGAGTCCAAGAGCTCCGCAAGTGCTAACGGGGTCACGACCCAGTCAGGCGGATCCGGTTCTTCCAATCGTCAGTCTGAGTCTAAAGAGCAGCCTCAGCCGGCGGATGACAGTTTTATGAATGTGCCTGACGAGATAGACGACGAGTTACCGTTCAATTAAAATAATACAGGGAGATAAGAAAATGCCATATACAAGAAATAATGATCATTCGGATAGACCCAGAAGAAGCGGCGGAATGCGCAGAAGGAAGAAAGTCTGCATATTCTGCGGTAAAGACGGAGATATAGATTACAAGGATGTAGTCAGACTCAGGAAGTTTATTTCCGAGAGGGGAAAGATCCTTCCCAGAAGAGTTACCGGCACATGCGCAAAGCATCAGAGAGAGCTTACGGTAGCGATAAAGCGTGCCCGTCATTTGGCGCTTTTACCGTATGTTGTAGAGTAATAACATCAATATCATTAAAAACCCTGTCGGATATCCCGACAGGGTTTTTTGATCTTCAACATGCAGGATGTTCAATATGAAAGGGGATGATCTGATTTCCCGGGCGGATCCTGAAGCAACATTCCGGCAGTTACATGTTCCATACCTTATCCAGCCTGATGCGGATACTGTCCCGGCTGTATACATTCTTTCTCATATATTCATATTCTTTTAGCAGTTCAGTGTTGTGACGAGTGTCAGAGAGCAGCTGCTCTGTGATGTCATCGTATTTTTCATATCCGATACCGGGGAAACCGTTGCCTGTCAGTATATCCTTGTGGGTGATCACGATAGTGTCTGTAAAGAGCGCTTCCTGCATGACTCCGGATGTCTGAAAAGAGTACAGATCCTTATCGTACGGTACGGCCGCAAAGGAAGCATGTGACAAGAGAGAAAGATAGTCTTCCCTGCTCAGATATTCATCTCTTATCTCTATGTTATTTCCGGCCAGAGTCTTAAGTTCCTTAACCCAGCCTTTATCGTAGAATCTTCCGGCAATGATGAGTTTACGAGTTAGACGGTTGTATACGGAGATGATATCTTCAAGCTGTTTTCCCCGGTCCATCGTTCCCAGCACTACGGTATAGTCCTCTTTGGGACATTTGGCATATTCTGAATAGGATTTTTCGTCATATACATAATCGGGTATAAATACCGAACGCATATTTTTGAACTTAAAAGAGCGACCGGTAGAAATGCAGACACGGACCTTTTTCTGGCCGGATTCGAAGATACGCTGTTTTAAGGGAGCGAGTCTCCCTTTATGGTATCCGTCCCTGAAGAGGGTAACGACGATCCGCTTTTTATGGTTACCGAAAAGGGCAAGATAAAGGAAAAAGTAGAATTCCACGTTGTAAAACCACAGGATCTCCGCATTACAGTGTTTCAGGACCCGGTGAATATTGGAAAACATATAATATTTGTTGAGTATGCGCTCAATGAGGGTAGGAGAGGCTTTCATAATGATATGATGACTGAGGGGAGTCAGGTCGCAGACCCCGGAAATATCATCCGGCAGCTCCTGAAGTATGGTGCGTGGGGCATATATCTCAACAGGGTGGTTTTCGGAAATAAGATGATAGTACTCCGGGAGGACCCTGGGAGCATGTCCTACGGCTTTTCCGGTTTCGTCGCATCGCCCCTGATACTCGATCATGGCAATGCGCTCATCTTCCGGAGAGGGGATGCTTTTAATATACTTTTCGTGAAGCAGGCGATGCAGGGCCGGCAGACACAGATAGCTTAAGACTGCGGCACCCCTGTTTCGTGGCCTTGCGTATTTATCCTTTATGACAGTAGACCGTACAGAACGGATATCGGAGTAAACTCTGTCGATAAGAGCCATATCCGTTGAAGCTTCGGCAGCAGGAGACGTTTCCGACAGGATCTGAAAACAGGTGGAGAGATGTCTGCTTGCCGCGGCACGGACACAATCAGGATAGTGTTTTCTGATATAAGAAAGCATTTTCCGGCTGTGAGAATAGTAATCGGGATTTCGCCTGGACGAAGTAGAAAACACCGTATTCCCGGGACTTTGGACATAACCGTAGAGGATGCGTTCGGTCCGGGCGATCCTGGAAGCATTAAGGAAAAGCCTGTAGATCGTGCCCATATCCTCTGCGGCGGTTCCGACAGGAAAAGAAAGATCCGACCATAACGATCTGCGAGAGATCATTCCCCAGGGGGCGCTTATGAAACCCTTCTGATAGAGCAGAGCAATAGTGCCGGCATGACCGTCGTAGATTTTAGCAGTCTGTCTGTTTTTCGTTTTTAAGGAGAAGAGGCCGGAGATATCCGATAATTCAGATTCAACACATTTCAGATAACCACACGATACAATGTCGGCACCGGAATCTGAGGACACGGATATCAGTGTTTCCAGGAAGTCGGGCGCGATGATATCATCGCTGTCGACAAAGCAGATCCACTCTCCGGAGGAAGCGGATATTCCGCTGTTGCGGGCAGCAGCCGCCCCGCGGTTGGGACCGTGGATCACGCGTATCCTTTCGTCACTATAACTGTCACATAAGCCGGCGGAGCCGTCAGTCGAACCATCGTCGATCAGCAGAAGCTCATAGTCCCGGTAAGTCTGAGCCAGGATACTTTGTACACATCGGTCTAAAGTTTTTATTGCCTGATATACAGGTATGATCACACTAACCATAGGTATCATTATACTAGTCAAAAGAGTTCAGTTGAAGTTTTTTTGTTAATTAGGTATGATATGAAAGCGAATCAAAGAAGATGTACCGGGCAAAAATATGATAAGGCTGATTATCAATGCAGACGATCTGGGACTGTCGGATGATGTAAACCGGGCCATAGCGGAATGCTTTGCGGATGGATCCATTACCGGCACCACCCTGATGGTCAATATGGATCACGCAGATGAAGCCGTCGATATGGCGGAACGGAACGGATGGAGCGGGCAGGTCGGACTGCATTTAAATCTCACCAGCGGGAGGCCGCTTACAGAGGAAATAAAACAATACGAAAGCTTTTGCGATAAAGATGGTTGTTTTAATGCCGCGTTTGCAAAGGGATTGTTATCGCGTCTTTATCTGTCCAAAAGGGAAATAGAGGCGGCAGGAAAAGAGGCAGAGGCTCAGATAAAGAAATATCTGTCCTATGGGCTTACGGACAGACATCTGGACTCGCACCATCATGTGCATACAGACCCTTCATTGTGGAAAGCCGTTCAGCCACTGCTGAATGTTTATGACATAAGATCCGTAAGACTTACCCGTAACCTCTATCAGAATATGTCCTTTGCCAAAAGGATATACAAAAATCTGTATAACGAAAGGCTTAAAGCCCTTAAAATACAGACGACCGATTATTTTGGTTCATTTAAGGATTTCAGATGCTGCCGTGACAGGATAAGGGACGGTTCACTTGTGGAGATGATGATCCATCCGATGCACGGAGAGGATGGACGATTGATGGATACGGATATTCCTATGGATGAAGAAAGAGAATTCCTCTCGGGTGTAGAACATACCAAAGAACACTATTGATAATGGGAAAGAAGAACAGAGAAAAAAGATATAAGGGAACTCTCAAGCTATATGTCGGCTGGCCGTTAATATTGTCGGTATTTCTGGCTGCATGCGCGGCAGGGATGTTTTTTATAAATAAGCAGGCCGGACTTGCTGCGGTAGCTGTCGTTATAGTCTACACAGTAATAGCTTTAGCGATACGTTTTTATAATCGCAAAACGATCATGAACGATCTTGTCAACTTTGCGATCAGTTTCGGACAGGTCCAAAAGGAATTGTTAAAAGGACTGTCGCTTCCCTATGCCCTGCTTGATGAAAACGGGAGATTCGTCTGGTGCAATAAGGAGTTCAGTCAGCTTGTCGGAAAAGATGCGATCTTTGGAAAGTCCATCACAACCTATGTGCCGGAACTGACCAGGGACCGACTTCCGGAAAACGGTGAAAAGACAGAAGCAATGTTTTCTATCGGGGACAGGGATTTCAGAGCGGATATAAGACACACTCCGCTTGATGAGATGGCGCATGCTTCATTGATAATCAACGATGAAGGATTTTCCGGAGCGATAATATCCGTTTTCTTATACGATGAGACGGAAGTGAACCGTCTGCAAAAGATCAACAATGAGCAGACGCTGGTGTCGGGTTATATCTTCATGGACAATTATGATGAGGTCATGGAGAATGTGGAGGAAGTCAGGCGTTCTCTTCTGGTAGCCCTTATAGACAGAAAGATCAAGAAGTACTTTACGGATTATGATGCGATCGTAAAGAATACGGAAAGAGATAAGTACTTCATAACCATGAAGAAGGTCTTTTTCGATAAAGCAGTGGAAAACCGTTTTGATATCCTGGAAGAGGTGAAGACTGTCAAGGTCGGGAATGAGATGTCCGTTACCCTTTCGATGGGATTCGGACTGGGCACAGGATCACTCAATGAAGATGCGGACTATGCCAGAAATGCTATAGATCTTGCGCTTGGAAGGGGCGGAGACCAGGCCGTTGTAAAGACCATAGACCGTACGACATATTACGGAGGCAAGAGCCTGCAGATAGAGAAGAACACCCGTGTCAAAGCAAGAGTAAAGGCTCAGGCGCTCAAAGAGATCATCGAACAGAAGGAACGGGTCTTTTGCATGGGGCATCAGATAACGGATATCGATACCTTCGGGGCAGCAGTAGGAATATACAGGGTAACAAAACAGCTGGATAAAAAGTGTCATATTGTGATAAACACAGTAACACAGTCGATAAAGCCTTTTGTCGACGCATTATCCAGAGAACCGGATTTTGATCCGGATATGTTCGTGACCAGTCCGGAGGCCCTTCAGCTTGCGGAAAGTGAGAGCTCGGTCATGGTAGTGGTTGATACCAACAAGCCTTCAATAACCGAGTGCCCCGAGCTTCTTAAACGCATCAGGACTGTGGTCGTGCTCGATCATCACAGGATAGGGACCGAGACGATCGAAAATGCAACACTTTCATATATTGAGCCGTTTGCATCCAGCGCCTGCGAGATGGTAGCAGAGATATTGCAATATATATCCGATAACATACGGGTGAAGAGCGTAGAAGCGGACAGCTTGTATGCCGGGATCATGATAGACACAAATAACTTCATGGCAAAGGCGGGGGTACGGACTTTTGAAGCGGCGGCCTTCCTAAGAAGGAGCGGTGCGGATATCACAAGAGTCAGAAAACTGTTCAGAAACGATATAGACTCATTTAAGGCGCGAGCAGAAGTCGTGAGGCTGGCAGAGATATTCATGGATAAGTATGCGGTATCCGTTTTTGACGGGACCGGGCTGGACAGTCCTACGATAATAGGCTCGCAGGCGGCAAATGAGCTGCTGAACATAAACTCAGTAAAAGCTTCGTTTGTGCTTACGGATTATCAGAATCGCATCTATATCTCCGCCAGATCCATAGATGAGATAAACGTACAGTTGATCATGGAGCGGCTTGGAGGAGGCGGCCACATGAACATTGCCGGGGCACAGCTTACAGATATGTCTGTGGAAACGGCGAAGCGCAGGCTTAAGGATGTAATAGTCGAGATGGAAAAGGAAGGAGCAATAGTATAAATGAAGGTCATATTGCTTGAGGATGTAAAATCGCTCGGGAAAAAAGACGATATCGTTGAGGTAAAAGAGGGATATGCGAGGAATTTTCTGTTTACAAAGAATCTTGGTGTTCCTGCGGATGCAAAGAATCTCAATGATGTAAAGATCAGAAAAGCCAAGGAAGCAAAAATTGCTGCTCTCAGGCTTGCGGAAGCGAAAGAGCTGGCGGAGAAGCTGGAGAAGGTCACGGTAGTCTGTAAGGTTAAGGCCGGCAAGGACGGACGGGTCTTTGGGTCCGTATCATCAAAGGAGATTTCCGAAGAGCTGAAAAAACAGACCGGGATCGAGGTGGATAAGAAAAAGCTTGTGCTCGGCGAGTCAATGAAAAATCTGGGAACATATAAGATCAACGCCAAGCTCCATCCGGAGGTTTCGGCGGTCATTACGGTTGACGTACTCCCGGAAGGCTGATACATATGACTTCAGATGAAAATGCGGTAAAAAGAGTCCCGCCTCATTCTACGGAAGCAGAACGATCGGTCATAGGATCCATGCTGCTGGATGACACGAATGAAGCGATCTTTACGGCTACGGAGATCCTGAAAAGGGAAGATTTTTATGAAGACAGATATGGCCTGCTTTTTGAGGCTATAGTCGAGCTTTTCAATGAGAGAAAACCGGTAGAGACTGTGCTGTTGCAAGAGAAGCTTAAGGCAAAGGGCGCTCCCGCCGAGATATCCAACCCGGCGTTTCTTGCGGAGATCGTGAATTCAGTGCCTACTTCCGCAAATATAACCTATCATGCGGAGATCGTAAGAGAGAAGGCACTTTTACGCTCTATAGTGAAGGTAAACGCGGATATAGCAAAGGAATGCTATAAGGGTGAGAAGGATACGGACGATATTCTTCAGGATACGGAAAAGAAGATCTTTGATCTGGTACAGAACAGGGGGAGGTCACAGCTTAAGCCTATAAGGGCAATAGTAATAGATGCGCTTCAGCATATTCAGGAGGTAGCGAAGGCGGAGTCCAAGATCACCGGGATACCATCGGGCTTTGATGATCTGGATGATATGACCGCAGGTTTTCAGAAATCCGATCTTGTTCTGATCGCGGCAAGACCTTCAATGGGAAAGACTGCCCTGGTTCTTAATATTGCGCAATATGCCTGCTTCAGGAAAAATTATCACTGCCTGTTCTTTTCTCTTGAAATGTCAAAAGAGCAGCTGGTAAACAGGTTATTGGCGATGGAGTCAAGAGTAGACTCACAAAATATAAGGATCGGTAATTTAAATGATGACGAATGGCGTGGTATCATAGATAGTGCAGGAGTGATCGGTACGTCCAATCTTGCCATAGATGATACCGCGGCGATATCGGTGACGGATATGAGATCCAAATGCAGACGGCATAAGCTGGAACACGGTCTTGACCTTATTATCATAGATTATCTGCAGCTTATGAGCGGATCGGCATCAGGACGGAAAGACCAGTCCAGGCAGAACGAGATATCGGACATATCGCGAGGACTCAAAGCACTGGCCAGGGAGCTTGAGTGTCCGGTTTTGGCATTATCCCAGCTATCCCGGGCAGTTGAACAGCGTACGGACCACCGGCCTGTACTGTCAGATCTGAGAGAATCGGGAGCTATCGAACAGGATGCGGATGTCGTAATGTTCATCTACAGAGATGAGTACTATCATAAGGATTCGGATAAAGCAGGAGTGGCAGATGTCATAATAGCAAAGCAGAGGAACGGTTCAGTCGGAGACATAAGCCTTGCCTGGATATCGGCTTTGACAAAATTCGAAAATCTGGTACACGAGAAGTGAGGAAGAGATCATACCAAGAGCAGAGGCTTTACGGACAGAGGATGATCAGTCTTGTAATATCGAGGAAAAGACCATGAAGATAGAGAAATTAAGCGAAAAACAGATCAGATGCACATTGACAAAGAACGATCTTGTTTCCAGAGATCTCAAGATGAGCGAGCTTGCATACGGTACGGAGAAGGCCAGAAATCTCTTTAAGGATATGATGAGGGAGGCTTACCGAAGATTTGGTTTTGAAGTTGAGGATATACCTCTCATGATCGAGGCTATCCCGCTTTCAAATGATACGATCGTACTTATCATTACCAAGGTGGAGGATCCCGAGGAGCTGGATACGAGATTTTCCAAGTTTGCTCCGTCTCTAAGTGAAACAGAGCCTCAGGAGACCAGAAAAAGAAAGGATCCCGGAAGCGCCGATGATATAATAGATCTTTTCAGAAAGCTGAAGGATCAGGTCGAAGAGGCGCAGGCCGCGTTAACGACAAGTGATTCCGGAGACACCATCACTACCAGCCGTAAGATCGGCACGCCGGAGTCGGGTACGGAGAAAGAGGTTAAGATCACAATACAGGTCGATCTTACCAAGCTTTATTCATTTGATGATCTTGATAATGTTATACGGGTGTCGAAGATCCTTAAGGGGATCTATAACGGGGATAATACTTTATACAAAAATCCTGAGAACAAGAGGTTTTATCTGCTTCTCAGGAAATCAGAGCATACCCCGGAGGTGTTTAATAAGGTCTGTAATATGATAACGGAATACGGCCAGATGGAGGAGTGTTCGACTGCCGTAGAAGGACGGATAAAAGAGCATTTTGAAGTGATAGTTCCGACATATGCGCTGGAGAAACTCTCCATAATATAAAATGTTGCTTTTTGTATACAATTGATGTACAATATACTGCAGATATTTAGAAGCGATATCCCACGAAGAGCTTCGATTTAATAAAAAATAGGAGGAATAAACAATGGCTCATGTAATTAATGATTCATGCATCAGCTGCGGAGCATGTGCAGCACAGTGCCCTGTAAATGCTATTTCAGAGGGAGACGGTAAGTTTGAGGTCGATGCCGCTACGTGTATAGATTGCGGAGCATGTGAGGCAGGCTGCCCTGTAGGCGCTATCGTTACGGAGTGAATCTCTGATCTGAAAGCCGAAAGGTGCGACATTCAAAAATCGGAATGATCGAAAGCAGAAGGACCGCGAATATACAGCGGTCCTTTTTTTGCGGCTATATTCTTTTTGACTTTGTAAAAGCCTTATCCGGGTATAATCCACATAATAAACATTTTTAACAAAATGGAAAAGATGTGAAAAAAAGCTTGCAATCAGATATGAATGCGGTTATATTGCTTTATTGTAGGGCGATCGGAAATCCTGATGCAGTTTAAGGAGGTGACCGATCAAAATAGTATAAAGGGATTAATTCGGGATGATATTTCATAACTCATCCTAAAGCCCCCAACGGGGTGTCAGTTTTTTCCATACGGGATACCGTATCTGAAACTTCCCTTACTTTTACCTTATGAGACAAATGCAATCAATCTTTCAAGTATTTGCATCCTTCGATCGCGCTATAGTCACTGGCAACGAATGTTGAATTCCAACCGAAGCAGGCGGATATATCACGATTTCCACCTCCATATGGTCGGAGTTGTAATCTTGATTAAAGGAGTGATCTTATGGATGTAAGCAGAAGACATGATGATACCGATGTAGATCTTATGATGTTACTTGCTAAATACCATTCGAATGGCGTACCCATTTTCTTTGAGGACCGTCCCTGTACACCACAGGAGGTCATAGACATCATGACGGTAAAAGAAAATGAAGTATATATGCCTGATTATGTGACGGATACGCAGGATAACGTGATACAGATCAGATATGATCATGTGAAATAATCAATATCCCCTGTATGTCCTGATCCCCGGTGGTTGATTCATATCCGCGATCCGGCGTCCCAAAAGCTTTCAGTGGAGAAATGCTGCCGGGGATCAGTGATTTGCAAGTTTACATAAGCTATGCTAAAATTGAGTGTTGCAGATTATCGATGACGGAGACATACATGCGGGAATCCCGGGAATACGAGAGACATAAGAGAGAGCGGGCAAGGCGTTATGATAACGCAGATGCCCGGGAACATAGAAGAAGACAAACAAACAGAAGGAAAAAAAGCTCCGGAGGTAATAATCTCCCGCTTGTGATCGCGGGAATTGTCATCGCCGTGATAGCGATCGTATTATTAGGCAGCGGTCTTTTCAAGGAGATCGGAGGATCCAGAGAGAAAGCGGATCTGTCGGAGTATTTCGGAGAGACAGGTGAAGGCGGCACGATCCTCATAATGAACGGACTGAACGCCGAGGGAGATGCGCTGATCCAAAACGGTAAGCCGTTTGTGCCTATGGCTATGGCGAATGATCTTTATGATAATTTTTACTATGACGGAAACGAAGGTCATCTGCTGGTCACAGGGGCTACGAGTACAAAAGAAGGCGCACAGGGAAACGATTATTTCCTGTCCGGAGAGACGGTATATATATCATTGGATTTCATAAACCGATTTGTCCCCATGTCGTATGAGGTTTATGAAGATCCATCCAGGATAGACCTTATAACGCAGGCAACATCCGTCGTCAAAGCTGAGGTCTCCGAAGAGACGGAAATGAGGGTGTCGGCCGATAAACAGTCGGCGATACTGATGGAGATAAAAAAGGGAGAATCCGTACAGATCCTGGATGAGAATGACGAGTGGGCAGAGATCAGATATCAGGCGGTCAAGGGATACATCGAAAAGGAGGGGTTGTCGGAAGGAAGGGACAGTTCCACGGCGGCACTCGCAGGCGGAGCAGAGGCCGATGCCTCATATGCCAGGAATCTGAGAGATCATAAGATAGTTTTGGGATTTCATAACCTTGCGGTGTCGGACGCAAACTCTTATCTAAAAGATGCGACAGCACAGACCAAAGGAATGAATGTTATAGCGCCCACATGGTTTTCGCTCGCTGACAATGAAGGAAGTGTATCGGATATCGGAAACGCGGAGTATGTATCGAATGCCCACAGTATGGGATATGAAGTCTGGGCAGTGGCTGATGATTTTACCAATTCGGCAGATATAAATGAGGTTTTGTCAAAGACATCAAAACGACTCATTCTGGAACAGAACCTTATAAATCTGGCAAAGACATATGGCGTGGAAGGGATCAACATAGACTTTGAGCTGATATCGGGTGAAACGGGCGACGATTTTGCCCAGTTTTTGCGCGAATTGTCCATATATACAAGAGCCGAGAAACTGGTGCTTTCGGTTGATAATTATGTTCCGCAGGATTATACGGATTTTTACAGGAGAGATATACAGGGAAGAGTTGCGGACTATGTGATCATAATGGGGTATGATGAGCATACAGCCGCATCCGGAGAAGCAGGTTCTGTTGCTTCCCTGGGGTTTGTTACTCAGGGGATAGAGGATACGCTGAAAGAAGTACCGGCGGCGCAGATAATAAATGCGGTACCGTTTTATACAAGAAAGTGGATGCTGGAAGCGGGTACCCTTTCCTGTGAGAGTCTGGGCATGAGAGACGCGCAGGCTTTTCTTGCTGATAACGGGGTGCAGGCGGCATGGGATGCAGAGACCTGTCAGAATTATGCGACATTTGAGAAAAACGGAGTTACCTACAGTATATGGATGGAGGATGCGGAGAGCATATCATCCAAACTCGCAGTCATGACGGCGCATGATATCGGAGGAGTCGGGTGTTGGAAGCTTACACAGGAAACACCGGATATCTGGGATGTCATATCAACATATTATCCGTCAGGTAATTAGAGGCTAAGCATTAATAATGGAGACCAGGGTTGTCAGAGCCTGTGGAGATCCCGGAGCGGACAGGGAGGTTATGAAGGAAGCAGCCGGGATAATAAAGGCAGGAGGTTTGGTCGCGATCCCAACGGAAACGGTATACGGACTTGCGGGAGATGCGCTTAACCCTTCATCATCAAAAAAAATATATGAAGCAAAGGGCAGGCCTTCCGATAATCCGCTGATAGTCCATATCGCAAAGCTTAAAGACATGGAAAGGATAGCGGAGGATATCCCGGGCACGGCATACAAGCTTGCGGAGAAGTATTGGCCGGGACCTTTGACCATGATCCTTAAAAAGAAGGAGATCGTGCCTTATGAGACTACCGGGGGGCTGGATACGGTCGCAGTAAGATTTCCCGTAAATATGATAGCCCGGGAGTTTATAGAGGCATCCGGAGGGTTTATTGCGGCGCCCTCGGCCAACCGATCAGGAAGACCCAGCTGTACCACAGCAAAGCATTGTCTGGAAGATCTTGACGGAAAAGTGGATATGATCATAGATGGCGGAGAAGTCGGGATCGGACTGGAATCAACCATCATAGACCTTACGGGTGGCAGACCATGCATATTGAGGCAGGGATACATAAACGAAGAGATGCTAAGGGATGCTTTGGGAGATGTGGAGACAGAAGCTCCGGAGACTGAGCATCCGAAAGCTCCGGGAATGAAATACAGACACTATGCGCCCAAAGGCATAATGAAGATAGTCCAGGGCGAGGGATCACATGTAGAAGAGAAGATAATAGAGATGGTGTCGGAACATCTATCAAGGGAAGAAAAGGTAGCGGTTATCTCGTCACATGAGAAATATCAGGAGTATCTTGATAATTTCCGTGATAGATCCTCTGTATCCGTGTATGATATAGGAAGTACTGAGGATGAGGATCTGATAGCACACAGGCTTTTTGCCATACTAAGGGAGATCGATGATACAGGCGCGGGGTATATCTACAGCGAAAGCTTTGATACTCCGAGACTTGGAAAAGCGATAATGGACAGGTTGTACCGGGCTGCCGGACATAATATCATTTACTCAGATTAAGGAGGAGAAGAGATGAAGATAGCGATAGCCTGCGATCACGGCGGATATGAACTTAAGATAAGGCTGATACCGCATCTTAAGGAGCAGGGGCATGAAGTAGAAGATCTTGGATGTGATTCCACCGATTCCGTAGATTATCCGGAATACGGGAAAGCTGTGGGACATGCCGTCGCTGAAGGCAGGGCAGACAGAGGTATAGTGATCTGCACTACCGGAATAGGCATCTCGATCGCTGCAAACAGGATAAAGGGGATCAGGGCCGCCGTATGTACGAATGGTCTTATGGCTAAAATGACAAGGCTTCACAATGATGCAAATGTTCTGGCGCTGGGCGCAAATATCATCGGTTACGGGCTTGCTGAGGAGATAACGGACATATTCATGAGTACCGAATTTTCCGGTGGGGAAAGGCATGTTCGCAGAATAAAGGGTATTGATAAGGATGACGAGTGACAGAACCGTAAAAAGAGAAGATTATATTTCATGGGATGAATATTTTATGGGCGTGGCGAGACTCACGGCAGAACGTTCAAAGGATCCCAATTCTCAGGTAGGGGCCTGTATTGTCAGTGCCGATCACAGGATCCTTTCAATGGGATACAACGGTTTTCCGGCCGGTTGTTCCGATGATGACTATCCCTGGGCAAGAGAGGGCGATGAATTAAGTGTTAAATACACTTACGTGACGCATGCCGAGCTCAATGCAATATTAAATTTCAGAGGAGGGATGTCCTCACTTGCAGGAGCGGGCTTGTATGTGACGTTGTTTCCGTGCAATGAGTGTGCAAAGGCGATAATCCAGACGGGGATAAAGACCGTAGTATACGGATCGGATAAGTATGCTGATACGCCGTCCACGGTCGCATCAAAAAAGATGTTTGATTCCGCAGGAGTAAAATACAGAAAATATGAACCCAGCGGAAGAAAGGTTAGCATAGATTTATGAAAAAGTCTTTTAGAAATCTGTTATGCATACTATTGGCGGTTTCGCTTGCTACACCTGTATCGGCATATGCGACCAGCACGTCCGATAAGATCAAAGAGGTCGAAAAAGAACAGCAGAATACCAAGGAACAGCTCGGAGAGACACAAAGCACGATCGATCAGCTGAAGGACTCTAAGCAGGCTATACAGAATAGTCTTAATAATCTGAATGACCAGCTTGACGAAAAGGAAGAAGAGATGTCTGACATCGAGGATCAGATAGCCGCTAAAGAAGAAGAGATCAGCGAGATAGAAAAGGAATACGAGGATGCGGTTGCGCAGGCAGATGAGCAATACAGATTCATAAAGGCACGGATCAGGACAATATATGAAAGCGGCTCCAACGATTTCTATGATCTCATATTTAATTCAGGCAGTATGGTGAACTTTTTGAATAAAGCCGCCTATATAGCCAAAATGAATGATTATGATGAGAAAATGATGCAGAAGCTTCAGAGCCTGATGGATGATGCTGCGGCACAAAAGGCGCGACTGGTCACTGAGGATGAGAAGCTTCAGGAGTTATATGATGTCAAGGAGGAGGAGGCCGGAGATCTTGTAGATCTGGTTGACAGCACTTCCGATAGTCTGGTGAGCTATGCCGGGGCGATCTCCGAGAAGGAAAGGGAGGCGCTGGCTTATGAAGCAAAGCTTGTTGCAAGCCAGAGTACGCTGGCATCGCTGAAAACAAAACTTCAAGAGGAAGAAGAGCTTGCCCGTCAGGCGGAAAAAATGGAATTCAAGGATCTGTCTGAGGTTTCGGTCGGTGTGGGCGATCGTGATCTTCTGGCTGCGATCATCCAGTGTGAAGCCGGAGGAGAACCATATGCAGGAAAGATAGCGGTAGGCGCCGTTATAATGAACCGTGTGAGAAGCGGAGCCTTCCCGAATACAATAGCAGGAGTCGTCTATCAGCCGATGCAGTTCCAGCCTGTAAGATCCGGAAGGCTTGCGATCAGGCTTTCGGAAGGAGCAAACGATGAATGTTACAGAGCGGCAGATGAGGTGCTTGCAGGAGCCAATAATATAGGTAAGTGTCTGTTCTTCAGGACCGTCGTTCCCGGAATACAGGGGACTATCATAGGTCATCACGTATTCTACCTGTATTGGACCGGAGTTGCATCCGGATACGGAACGGTGGAAGAATCCATAGACGGAGATGCTTCAGAATCCAAGGCAGCCAGTGAAGCAGCTGCAAGTGAGGCTGCAAGCGAAGCAGAAACCGAAGCGGCAACCGAGGCAGAAAAGTCGGAAGAGACCTCATCCGCAGCAGCGGACACTGAAGAAAAAAGCGATGAGGCCTCATCTGAAGAGGCATCATCTGAGGAGAAATCATCAGAAAATTCCGAGGGTCAAAGCGAAGAGAGCAACAGTTCGGATGATGGATCGGATCAGGGCGGAGAAGAGAGCTCTTCCGAAGGAGAATAGAGCCGGATATGACATCAGTATTATCGGTATGAAAAGTCCCCGGAGAACGTGATAATGAAATAAAAAAAGGATCTGAATTCAGATCCTTTTTTCTATCTCATCCTGTAGTTCATTGAATCTGCCGTCGTAGATGATCCGAAGGAGCGAATCGAGCGAACGCAGAGCACGTTTGACTTCATCTCCGGTGAGAAGCTCCTTTTCAAGCGCTTCTTCAAATTCGTCCAGATCAACAACCTTAACAAATCCATCCGGATAAACGATCACATCAGCGAGAAGATCCCTGAATACATATTCATCGCCTTCATTATCATAAGTATAATCTACTATATCGCAATACCAGTAGATCAGACTGTCATCGCTGAACAAAAATTTACTTATCTTAAAGTTCCTTTTCAGGAAGTAACATGAGTAGCCGTGATCAAGTTTGGGCTTTGGATGAAGAGCTTTCCATTTTGTAACGATCACATCGTTATCCATGTAGATTATCTCGTCATCATCAAGGCGTACGCATTCATCGGGGATCAACCGTTTCCGGTATATTATTGGCTTGCTTGAAAGACCGGATCCCCTCAAAGCTCACGCCTGCCTTTCGCTGTAGTGATGGGCTTCCTCAAGAAGCATGTCTTTTACTTTCATGAGTCTTATCTGAGTGCTTCGTTCATTCTCATCCAGCTTCATCGTGATCATTTTGATGCCGGCTTCTGTTTCGGGAATGATAACATGCTCTAAAGCGTTAACTCTGCGTCGGGTCTTTTCTATCTCGGCGGCCATGAGCTGACAGGCTTTTTCTGTCTCAGCCAGTTTAAGCATATCGGGCAACAAGTCCGAAAGGCTCTTTACCGCGTCATCCAGATCCGACGATGTGAAAGCAAAGCCATAGGAATAAATATCATTCGGATCGGAGGTTCTTGTCTTGTATTCGAAGACCGGAATATCCACACTCATGATGTTCTTTTCGGATACTTCGAGTGATACTTCCTGTTTGGGGGTCATAAAAGCAACATTGACCGCCTCTTCACTCATTGTGGACTTCGCAAGGACAAAATTCTTGTTGGAAGCGGCAAGTCCCGCTTCTACCTTTTTTCGAAGCTCCATATTATCACGGACCATAGAGAGGAACTGTCTCATCAGCTCATCCCGCTTATCCTTAAGGAGCTTATGACCACGTCTTGTGGTCACAAGCTTTCTCTTAAGTCTGGTAAGTTCCATTCTGGTGGCCGTAACTGTTTTGTTAGCCATCTGCTTACTACTCCTTTATCTGTGACATGTAAGTTTATGGTATTATCTACCGGGCTTACCGGTCATCACATCGCATAATACTTATCCAGGAACTCGTCCTTGATACGTTTGAGCTCCGTACGGGGAAGTATCCTCAGTAGCTCCCATCCGATATCGAGGGTGTCTTCTATATTTCTGTCGGCACGATAACCCTGGTTGATATACTTCTGCTCAAATTCATCGGCAAACTTTGCATACAGCTTGTCGATTTCCGTAAGAGCAGCCTCGCCGAGGATCATCATGAGCTCTTTAGCGTCCTTTCCTCTCGCATATGCAGCGAAAAGCTGGTTCATAGTGTTGGCGTGATCGGCTCTTGTCTTTCCTTCACCGATACCTTTATCCTTCAACCTGGAAAGAGAAGGGAGAACATCGATGGGAGGCTCTATACCACGTCTGTACAAGTCTCTGGAAAGAATGATCTGCCCCTCAGTGATATACCCGGTAAGGTCGGGGATGGGGTGGGTCTTATCGTCCTCAGGCATAGTAAGGATCGGGATCATCGTGATCGATCCTTTTTTGCCCTTCTGCCGGCCTGCTCTTTCATAAAGTGAAGCCAGATCGGTATACATGTATCCGGGGTATCCTCTACGTCCGGGCACTTCTTTCCGGGCAGCGGATACCTCACGGAGAGCGTCTGCATAGTTTGTGATATCCGTAAGAATGACCAGGACATGCATGCCTTTTTCGAATGCCAGGTACTCGGCAGCGGTAAGAGCCATACGAGGGGTGGCAATACGTTCGACAGCGGGGTCATTTGCCAGATTCATAAAGAGAACGGTCCTGTCAATAGCGCCGGTTTCCCTGAATGACTCCACGAAGTCGTTGGACTCTTCAAAGGTGATACCCATGGCAGCAAATACGACCGCAAACTGTTCATCAGTCCCGCGCACTTTTGCCTGACGTGCTATCTGAGCGGCAAGCTTTGCGTGAGGCAGACCGGATGCTGAGAAGATAGGAAGCTTTTGTCCTCTTACCAGAGTGTTGAGTCCGTCAATGGCAGACACACCGGTTTGTATGAATTCTTCCGGATAGGCTCTTGCTGCCGGATTCATGGGAAGACCGTTAACATCTCTTCTTTCATCGGGAAGGATCTCGGGTCCGTTATCAATGGGGCGACCCAGCCCGTCGAAGACTCTGGACAACATGTCTTCTGAAACGCCGAGTTCCATCGTACGTCCGAGGAATCTGACCTTTGAACTGTCCAGATTCAGACCGGTCGAGTTTTCAAATAACTGCACGAGTGCATTTCCGTCATCTATCTCAAGTACTCTGCAACGGCGCTTTTCTCCGTTTGCAAGTTCGATCTCTCCCAGCTCATCAAATGCGACGTTCTCGACATCACGGACGAGCATCAGAGGACCTGCTACCTCCTGTATCGTTCTATACTCCTTTGGCATTTAGAAGTCCTCCTTTTCCGCAAGAACCTGCTGTATCTCTTTTGAGAGTTCTGCGTTGATCTTTTTGAACTCTTCGTCGATACTGTCCTCTGCTGTATATTTGAAACGTCCGATCGATTCGCGGACGTCCATTGCTACAAGTTTCTCAATGGAAGCGCCTTTTGCGAGAGCGTCGTTGGAACTCTTGTAGAAAGCAAGAACTAACTGCATCATAAGGTGCTGTTTTTTTAATGAAGTATAGGTATCAACCTCGTGGAACGCATCCTGATGAAGGAAATCCTCACGGATAGATCTTGCGGCTTCCATCTTGAGTCTGTCCGGCGCCGACAGCGCATCCATACCTACCAGCTGAACCATTTCATTAAGCTCTGATTCATCCTGGAGCAGGCTCATCATTTCCTGGCGGAGAGCCATCCAGTTGTTACCTTCTACACTTGCATCGAACCAGCTGCTCATACTGTCAAGGTAAAGCGAGTAAGAGGTAAGCCAGTTTATGGCAGGGAAATGTCTCTGCTGGGCAAGAGCGGAATCCAGACTCCAGAAAACCTTGACTATACGAAGTGTAGCCTGAGTGACCGGTTCTGAGATATCACCTCCGGCAGGAGAAACGGCTCCGATAACTGACAGGGCACCTTCCCGGGGTTCGGATCCCAATGTTTCTATCAGACCAGCTCTTTCATAGAACTGTGCAAGCCTGGAACCAAGATAAGCCGGATAACCTTCTTCACCGGGCATTTCTTCAAGTCGACCGGACATCTCTCGAAGAGCCTCGGCCCATCTTGATGTCGAGTCTGCCATCAGGGCTACAGAATAACCCATATCCCTGAAATACTCAGCTATCGTTATACCGGTGTATATAGACGCTTCACGTGCGGCAACCGGCATATCGGAAGTATTCGCTATAAGAACGGTCCGCTCCATAAGAGACTTGCCGGTCTTTGGATCCTTTAATTCGGGGAACTCGTTCAGAACATCGGTCATTTCGTTCCCACGTTCACCGCATCCGATATAGACCACGATATCTGCTTCTGCCCACTTCGCAAGCTGATGCTGGACAACGGTCTTACCTGAACCGAAAGGTCCGGGAACAGCTGCAGTTCCTCCTTTTGCAATAGGGAAGAAGGTGTCGACGACTCTTTGTCCGGTAACAAGCGGCTTATCGGGAGCCAGCTTTCTTGTATAAGGACGTCCGCGTCTGACGGGCCACTTCTGCATGAGCGTCAGATCCTCTTCGGAACCGTCATTCTTCTTTATGACTGCTATCTTGTCTGTCACAAGATAGTCGCCTTCCGTTATGGCTGTGATCGTTCCGTCCATACCGAAAGGAACCATGATCTTCTGGGTTACTACCTGAGTTTCCTCTACTGTACCCAGGATATCGCCTGCGACCACCTGATCCCCGGCTTTTGCGGAGGGGACAAAATGCCATTTTTTATCCCTGTCTATGGAGGGAACCTCCACGCCTCGGGAAAGATTGTTTGATTGTGTCATCTCAAGGATCTTTTCCAGAGGCCTTTGAATACCGTCGTATATACTGCTTATGAGACCGGGGCCCAGTTCAACTGACATCGGGACTCCTGTCGATTCCACCGGAGCTCCGGGTCCAAGACCGGCAGTTTCCTCATAAACCTGAATGGACGCCTCATCTCCGTGGATCTCGATGATCTCACCTATGAGTCTTTCACTTCCGACACGAACAACGTCAAACATGTTCGCATCGCGCATTCCTGTAGCAACGACCAGAGGTCCGGCTACCTTTTTTATTACACCTGCGCTCATTTACTCTTTGTCACCTCCAAATATGATATCCGAACCAACTGCCTGCTCCACGGACTTACTGACATTTCTCACGCCATCTCCGGTATTGCCGTAAACTCCTGGCACAAGGATGATGGCGGGAAGTTTTTCTTCACTGTAACGATCTATTTCGTTTTGTATGCCGGCCGCGCAATTTTCCGTGATATACACCACGGCATAGTCATTTTCGGCCAGGTTTCGCAATGTTTTTTGCGCGCTCTCTGGATTGTCAACGGGGAATGTGTCCAATCCCAAAGTAGCAAATCCGTATATGCTGTCTGATTCGCCCATTATAGCTATCTTATACATACATTTCCCTTGCCCTTTCCCTGACGGATTCCTCCGGCAGATCATTGATGAGCCCTGAGAGGACAATGCGAACAGTAGAGATCTCATTTTCCCTGGCGATGATATATGCAGCCAGAGGACCGATCGTATAAGGATGCGAGATCTCGCTCCTTATATTACGAATAATGAGATTATCACACCATCTTTCAAATGCCGAAGGAGATTTTTTCAGCTCCGGAACGGCATCCGAATAATCCGTAAGCGAAAGGTAGTCATATATGGAATCCATTCCTTCGCCTGCAGCTTCGGCAAGTTTCTCCGTGTTCAATGTGTCACAAGGGGCAAGAGCTTCCTTTATGAATTTTTTGTCTTTTCCTGTTTTGACCGCACGTACCGCGATTTTAATATCTGCTGCTGCGATTTTAAGCCTTGCATACAGCTCGAGAACCGGTGATCCGGATCTTTTTGCGGCTTCTCCGATCGCTTTCAGAGCCGCTTTGTCGATGATTATATCGGTAAGCTGACCATCATGCGTGTGGAGCAGGGTATCCAGTGCTTTTTCGGCTACAGGCTCCATTTCATCCGGCAACGGAGAAAAGTCCCTGGTTGTTACGGCTTCCTCCATCACCTTGGGGTCTATCGTGCCGCCGCTTGAGAATATCTCTGAATGCTTAACCGAAGTCAGAGACTTTTTTACCGCAGCCTTAAGGTTGTGGTAGTCGTTCTCAATAAGAAGCACATCAAAAACCGACATATCGTCTACGAGTTCCGCTATGAGATCCCACGTCTTCTGTTTCTCGGAGGCGAGCATCTTTTCGATCCTGTCGGACTCGGTTGTATAACTGTCCGGCATATGCCAGCCTTTATCCTGCAACAGGCGCATGGCTTCTTCAATGGACTTTGCTCCAAGCAGTTGATCTATAAAAGCCTGGTTCAGAAGCCCCAGCTCTCTTGAACGTATACGCGCGACCGCATAATAGTATTGATTATCGGTCATTTACGCCTCCGTTTTGTCAAACAATACTTTTGAAACCTTGTCTGTAAGCTTCTCACGTGAGGCGTCTATGAGAGCCTTAAACGTGCAGTTCTGCTCAATTCCGCCGTAGGAAAGTATAAATCCACCGGCTGCGTCTATGGTCTCGTCAGACACCTTGAGCCTGCCACCCTTGAGCTTGCTGTTCAGATCAGCTTCAAAGGAAGCGGGAAGCCTTTTTTTATCAGCGGCTGAAAAAATTATGGTCCCTTCTTCGGGAAGAGCATTTTTTACAGCAATCTTTGTAATAGTATCAATATACTGAGCATCCGGTAACGATATAAGCTTTTGCTCCGCATCATCAAAAACCTCGGCTATGATAGCCTGCTTTTCAGATAATATCGCCTTGCGTTTGAGCAGAGCAGCCGCCGACTCAGCCCGGGAAAGCGTGTCTTCCGCGCTTTTCCTGCCTTTGTCTTCTATATCTTTGCATTCATCCGCAACCGAAGCCTCGGCCTCTTTTTTTATCTTCTCGGCGCGGTCGTTTGCTTCTTTTATCTTATCCGCTACGGAATTGTCGGACTCAGCCTTGATACTGTCAAGTATCTTGTCTAATCCTGCCATTTATGATCCTCCGTATCTGACTCAGCGAGGAATACCGTTGATCGCCAATATGGAAATGAGAAGTGCAAGGATCGCATATGTCTCAACCATTGCCGGGAAGATCATCGATTTACCGAACTGATCGGGCCTCTTTGCGACAAGTCCTATTGATGCCACAGAAGCCTTTGACTGCTGCATGGCTGATACAAGACCAACAAAAGCCATGGGGAGGCAGGCGAAAAGATACATAAGTCCGGTTCCTACGCTCATGCTCGTGTCAACGTTGCCTCCAAGAAGTCCGATATTCGAGAGAGCTATGAAAGCAATAAGGAGACCGTAGATTCCCTGTGTGCCGGGGAGAAGCTGAAGGATCAGAGCTCTTGAAAACTGAGAAGGATCCTCTGTTACAAGTCCTGCTGCTGCCTGTCCTGCACGTCCGACACCGATCGCAGAACCTATGCCTGCGAATAGTGCTGCTGATGCTGCTCCCAGAAGTGCTAATGCGATACCCATTTAATTATCCTCCTTAAACTTAAAGTATTTAGTATTTGTGGCGAAGGGGGTGAATTTATGTCCTCCGCCCTGATAAAACTTACCAAAGAATTCCACATACTGAAGCCTGTTTGTATGCACATACGCTCCCAATGCGTTGATGGCAAGGTTGAGCGTATGACCTACGATAAAGATCAGTACGAACAAAATAACACCGAGAACCGGAGTTCCGGCTACCATTGAGCCCATCTGGTTAAAGACGGACGAGATAACGGATGTGGCCAGTCCCAAAGCCAAAAGCCTGGAATAGGAAAGCAGATCCGAGAGATAACCTGTGACATTGTAAAGTCCGTATACTCCTTTCAGAGTCCGCTTGAACCAGTTCTTTGATTCCCTTCCATCCATAAGGATGATCCCTATAGCTCCTATGATCGCCATTACCTTTCCGATGTTTCCTGCAACAGGCGAGATTTTATTCAGCGAGAACATGCCCGTGACCATATCCGTAGTAAGGCCGAAAAGCAGGAGCCCTATCACAAGGAGCATCCACAACACCGAATCGGATATTGCATCGACATATCTTTTCTGACGAAGAGCCGTGTACAGATTGATACAAAGTCCTGCAATAAGGTGGATTATACCGATCGCAAAACAAAGCACCAGCATCTTCATTGGCTGTGCCAGGGGGTCGATAAGCTTGGGGATCTCCAGAGTTTTTCCGAAGAATGTTTTTGCGATCACTGTGGGAGCATCTCCGAAATAGCTTCCGAAAAGGATACCCGAAAGCATGGTGCCGAGACCACAGTAGAAAAACATTGTGAGAGTTTTTCTCGTGGAGGGCTCCATATTCTTTAATTTCTTTATAAGAACAAATGTCGCTATCGACATCAGAGCCCCGTAAGCAAAATCCGAAAGCATCATACCGAAAAGAATGTAATAGAAGCAGGCAACGGGGGTAGTAGGATCGAGTTCTCCTTTACCCGGCATCGAATAGCTTTCTATAACTCCTTCAACGGGGGAGGCAAAAGCGTTGTTCTTGAGAAGAACAGGAACATCCTCCGACGGATCGGGATCTGTGAGCTCAACCGCGGCATCATACCTTGATATGAGCATATCCTCGAGCGCTGCAGCCTTCCCGGCAGGAACATAACCTTCTATAAGAAAGACCCGTTTTGACTGGGTCAATGTTCCCAGAACATCATACTTGGCAGCTCTCATATTGAAATAATCAGAAATGAATTTGATATCCTCTCTTTTGTCTGCGTACGATGCGATCTTTTCGGCAGTAGAATCAATACGGCGTATAGCTTCCGCTCTTTCTTTCTCGTAAGCTTCTACCTGAGCCGCAGGTACCATGTCCGAAACAGGGGGACGCTGGAAATTCATGCGTCGCAATGCATCTTCTATTGAATCACCGTCCGATTTAAGACATGCGATCATTACAGAAGTGAAATTATCCTCCGAAGCGATGATGCTTATATCCACCGCTTCCGCCTCGGGCGCATTTGCTGCCAGAGCCTCAGCGATCTCGGATTCCGAGAGCTTTTCGGGAAAAGTTCCTATGAAGGCGACTGTTTTTTTTGTGCCGGAGAACGATAAAGGATAATTCAGAGTCGACCACGGCGTAAGGGCCTCGATCTGGGTAGTTAAACGCGGAACATCGGCCTTCGCCTCTGTGGCTTCTTTATCGAGGAGAATTATTTCATTCACATACCTCATGGCATTATCGCGCTTTTTAACATTTGCCTCATAATCCTCAACCGAGATCGGGGTCCTGCCTTCAAATGCAGATAAAAGCGAACCCTTTTCGGGAGCCGCGGCAGCCAGGATCTCCAATGCCCTGTCCGCAAGGGCGGCATTTTTTGTGAAAAGCTGCGATGATTGAGATACGTCCATACTGCTGAATACTGTATCATCTTCGGCCATTTCGCGGGATGCTATCTCCACTGATCCCGTGCGCTGAAGAAATTCCAGTATCGACTTGCGGTCTTGCCTTTTCGCACATATCATAATGCGCTTCATTGGCAGAACAGACATATATTAACCTCCTTTAAAATATTTTTGATCCCGCAGTCTTTCAGGCTGTGAGATCATCTAGGACAAGCTTGATCGCTGCGTCCTTTTTTGCTCCGGTTTCGGAGCGTAGTGACGAGGCTTCCCCATCGGCTTCAGTGCGGGCGTCCGAGAGAATCTTGTCGCTTTTTGCCTGCGCATCGCTAACGAGCGCATCGGCCTTTGCCTTTGCTTCTTTTGTGAGATTTACCTTGAGGGAAGCGGCAGCATCCTCGGCTTCGGCAATAATTCTGTCGGCTTCAACGACGGCAGCTTTTTCTGCTTTGTCAGATGCGAGCTCTACCTCACGGATCCTCTCGATAGTATCCATTGCCAAATCTGTCTCCCTTCGTTTGCTATGGAAAATCATAGATATAGTAACGATAATGATTTTATCGTAAATTGCGTTTATAATCAAGATGTATAGTGTGGTATCATAAGTCGGGCGGGGTATATAAAAGGGCATCTGCCGGATATATGTCCGCATAATTCTGATTCAGGGAGGCTAAGCGTGAAAAATATACATTTTATAGGAATCGGCGGGATAAGCATGAGCGGCATAGCGGAAATGTTATTAAATGAAGGCTATAACGTTTCGGGGTCGGACATGAACGAAAGTGAGCTTACCCAAAAGCTTGCCGGGCGCGGGGCAAAGATAGGATATCCGCAAAAGGCTGAGAATATCCCCGAGGATACTGATACGGTGGTCATATCCGCAGCCATACATGAGGATAATCCGGAACTGTCCGAGGCAAGAAGAAGAGGACTTAAAGTGGAGACAAGAGCGGACTTTCTCGGGAATCTGATGAAGGGGTATGAGATCCCTATAGCGGTGGCCGGAACTCACGGAAAGACAACAACGACCGCGATGATATCCGAGATCCTGCTTAAGGCGGGAATGGATCCTACCATATCGATCGGAGGGATGCTCAAAGATATCGGAGGGAATTTCCGTGAGGGGGGCAAGAGGTACTTTGTTGTGGAAGCCTGTGAATATACCAATTCCTACCATTCATTCTATCCGGTGATAGGCGTCATCCTCAATGTGGAGCCCGATCATCTGGATTTCTTTAAGGATATAGAAGATATAAGAAAGTCTTTTCACAGATACGGGGAGAATATACCGGACAGTGGAGTTCTGATAATCAATAAGGACATAGATGGATTTGATGAGGTTGCGGGAGGACTGAAGTGCCGGATAGTGACCTTCGGAAAAGACAGCAGTGCGGATTATCATCCGGAAAACGTTAAATTTGATGAAACGGGGAGGCCTGGATTTGATGTGTGCCATAACAGCGAAAAAAGGAATATACGGCTGGGAGTAGGCGGGACGCATAATATAATGAATTCACTCGCTGCGATCGCGGTAGCCGATGAACTTGGGATACCCGGGGAAACTGTCGCCAGAGGGCTTGAAGAATACACGGGTACAGAAAGACGGTTTGAAATGAAGGGAAAGCTGGGCGGCATAACCATAGTGGATGATTATGCGCATCACCCCACGGAGATCCGCGCTACGCTGGAGACAGCCCGTAAATATCCTCACAGAGATCTCTGGGTGATATTTCAGCCGCATACCTATACCAGGACCAAGGCACTGCTGGAAGAATTTGCGGATGAGCTTTCCGCTGCGGACCATGTGATATGCGCCGAAATATACCCTGCGCGGGAGACAGACACTCTCGGAATGAGCGCTGAACTGCTTGCGGAAAAGATCAAGCAGAGAAAAACCGATTGTTATCATTTTGGGACATTCGAGGAAATAAAAAATTTTGTAAGAAAAACTCTTGTCGACAATGATCTGTTGATAACCATGGGGGCCGGGGATGTTGTAAAGATCGGGGACGAGCTGTTGGAAGAAGGATAATCCACATTTCCCACAACTTTTTATTAACAGAACACAAGAGTTATTTTTACGATAACCACGTTGCTATCCACTTTGCCGACTTTTTCAACTTTATCATGCTTTCAGCCCCTGTGACTTCAGGGGCTATTTTATTTTAAAATCCAATGTGCTATACTCCGCTACGCTTGAAAAAACAGTGGGAAATTTCACTGGCGATTGCAAAATAAAAACGGATATAAGGGAAAGTTATGAGTGGCATTGTTCTTAGGGGGAATCGCTATTCGGGGAATACGATCGTCTCGAATTGCTTTATCGATGAGTACATGGCGGAGGCTAACGGCGCTCAGCTGAAGATATACCTGTATCTTATGCGGTGTATCGAGGCGGATGAGCCGGTTACGGTCCCGCTTCTGGCGGACAGGTTTAATTATACCGAGACAGATATCATAAGGTCCTTGCTCTATTGGGCAAGAAAAGGGATCGTATCACTGGAGTTTGACGATGACAGGAATGTATCCGGGATCGTATTGAACGATCCGGCCGAGGCAGAGGAAACAGAAGTGAACCTGCCTAAAAAGAGCGCATCCAGATCTCAGGAGAAGAAAAACGGACCGTCATATTCCCCGTCAGATCTGGAAAGGTTCGGTTCGAAGACAGAGATCAAACAGCTGGTCTTTGTTACCGAGCAGTATATAGGACATCCTCTGACTTCTTCCGATATGAAGGCAATGCTCTTCATCTATGACGAAAGGGATGGGCTCGGCTTTTCCGCGGATCTTATCGAGTATCTTATCGAATATTGCGTGGGTAAAGGAAAGAAGAGCTTCAGGTATATAGAGCAGACCGCCTTAAATTGGGCGGAATCCGGAGTAGGGGATATTGAGGCGGCCAAAAAGCATGTGAAAGGGTTCGGTGGAAACGACTACTTTACGGTGCTAAAAGCCTTTGGAATATCCGACAGAAACCCTGTCGATGTAGAGACCGGGTATATTGATAAATGGAAGACAGAATATGGTTTTTCGATGGATATCATACTGGAGGCAATATCCAGGACGATGAAGACAATAGCCAAACCTTCCTTTCCATATACGGATTCCATTCTGAAGAGATGGCATGAAGGCGGGGTGACCGCTCCGGAGGATATAGAGGCGCTTCCGACATGGGGGTCTACTCTCAGGACTGCGGGAAGCGTGCAGAGAGGGAGTGTTGATAAGACACCGGCCAAGCGCAGGTCTCAAAATAAATTTCATAACTTTCCGGAGCGTCAATATAATATGGACGAGCTGGAGGAGAAGCTTCTGAAAAAACAGAAAAGCAGATACAGTTGAGGACAGGTGACGGAGATGGAAAACGGATTGAGAGAAATAATGGCGGGATATGAGCGACAGCTCGCCTCAGACAAAAGAGAACAGAGAAGAAGACTGCTTGAAGTTCATGAACGGCTGCCAAGGTATAAAGAACTCGAGGACAGGGTTGCCGATATTTCGGCAGAGGCGGCCATAATGGCGGCGTGCGGACGAAAGGAAGAGGCTGTGCCGTTGCTGCAGGAGTTAAACCGCATATCGGAAGAGAAGAAAAAGGTGCTCGCCGAGGCAGGGATACCGGACGGCTATCTGTCCCTTCAGTACAAATGTCCTGATTGCAAGGATACCGGATACATAGGCAGCAGGAAGTGTCACTGCCTGATGCAGAAACTGACCGTGTACTATTATGCAAGAAGCGGGATATACGATAAGCTGGAAACGGAGAATTTTGATACGTTTTCTTTTGATTATTTTTACGGAGAGGATCTCGAAAACATTAAAAGGATCTATAATGCGGCCAAAGAGTTTACGTCATCATTTGCAGACCGCTATTGCAATATGCTATTCTATGGTAATGTAGGCAGCGGCAAGAGTTTTATGTCGAACTGTATAGTGAAAGAGCTCATCGATCAGGGGGTACCTGTGATATATGTAAGCGCCATAAGGTTGTTTGACATCCTCTCGGCGCACAAATTCGGCAACAGGGAGCTGGATCCGACAGAATATGAGGCTTTGTTCGATTACCCGCTCCTCGTTATTGACGATCTGGGCACAGAGGTGGAAAGTTCGGTTGTTAATTCAGAACTGTTTAATGTACTCAATGAAAGAGATCTGAAATCAAGATCCACCATAATTTCAACAAATCTGCCATTGGCAAAACTAAAAGATCTGTATACTGAAAGACTTGGATCCAGGATCCTCGGAAACTATGAGATACACAGGTTTTCCGGAGATGATATTAGGCTTAAGAAGGCGGAGGTAAGCTGAGTTGGCTCATACACACGACAAACGAAGTCTTGAGACCATACCGGTCGGCTCGCTCGGGGTCATAGCGCTTGACGGCTGCAGGGAGCTGGCAGAGCGAGTGGATGATTATCTTATCGGATGGCGTGAAGACAGGGAGAATGAGCATAAGAATTCTCTTGTTTTCTCCGGATATATGCGAAATTCATATCTGCTGGATGTATCGCTTCCAAGGTTCGGGTCAGGAGAAGCAAAAGGAATGATAAATGAATCCGTGAGGGGAATGGATCTGTATCTTCTCGTGGATGTATGCAATTACAGTGTTACTTATAATATGTTCGGAGAGGAGAATCATATGTCTCCGGACGATCATTATCAGAATCTCAAAAGGATAATAGCTGCGGTAGGAGGGAAGGCACGAAGGATCACCGTGATCATGCCTTTTCTGTATGAAAGCAGGCAGCACAAGAGATCATCAAGAGAGTCGCTTGACTGTGCGATAGCTTTGCAGGAGCTTGCAAAGATGGGCGTGGATAACATCATCACTTTTGATGCCCATGATCCCAGAGTGATGAACTCGATACCCTTAAAAGGGTTCGAAACCGTACAGGCTTCATACCAGTTTATAAAAGGACTTCTCTCAAACGTTAAAGACCTTACGATAGAGCCTGAGCATATGATGATCGTGTCCCCGGATGAAGGCGGCATGTCGAGGGCCATATATATGGCAAATGTGCTCGGACTGGATATGGGTATGTTCTATAAACGGCGTGATTATACCAAGATCGTGGATGGACGAAATCCGATAGTCGCACATGAGTTTCTGGGGTCTGATGTCAGCGGAAAGGATATCATGGTGCTTGACGACATGATAGCTTCCGGCGAGAGTGTCATCGAAGTGGCACGGGAGCTTAAGAAAAGAAAAGCGAGAAGGATATACGTGGCGTCAACCTTCGGTCTCTTTTCCAATGGACTGGAGCCGTTTGACAATGCTGTAGAGGAGGGCGTGATCACCGGGGTGCTGACAACGAATCTTGTGTATCAGCCCGAAGAACTGTTGAGCAAACCATGGTATATTTCCTGCGACATGAGCAAGTATCTGGCCTATATCATTGATACACTGAACCATGATTCATCGATAAGCGATCTGCTCAGTCCGAATAATCGTATACAATCCCTTGTGGCAAGATATAAAGCAGGGGAGGTCTGAAACTGTTGACATGATGTCCATGAAAACCGGAGAAAAGATCAATGCCGCGGTATATGCTGCACAGGGTGGGGTCATAGCGGCGCTTTATATCGTCCTCACTCTTGTTTCAAACGCATTCGGATTGGCAAACGGCGCGGTTCAGGTCAGGATATCGGAAGCGCTGACCATACTCCCGGCATTTACTCCGGCGGCCGTTCCCGGCCTTTTTATAGGGTGTATCATAAGTAATTATGCTACCGGGGCAATATTGCCGGATATCGTATTCGGAAGCCTGGCGACTCTTGCGGGCGCTATCGGGACTATGGCATTAAGGAACACCGGTAGATTTCTTCTTCCGCTCCCTCCTGTACTCGCAAATACGATCGTCGTTCCGCTGGTGTTGAAGTATGCATATAATCTGGACGGAACACTTATCTATATGATGGTCACCGTGTTTGCGGGGGAGGTCATCTCGTGCGGGCTTTTGGGCCTGCTGCTGTATCCTGCAGCCAGCAGGATATTTCGTTGAGTCCGGTTAAAAGGTCTTGCTTTTGAGACAGGTCAGGATATTTCAGCTTGTAAAGAATTTATGATAGAATAATTGACCATGAGAGACGCACTGACCAGAGTATTGAGCTTTTTGATCATATTTACGGTCTCGGCATTTATTTTCAGCGCCACCATGAGCCACGGCAATACCACCACCTCCACGGTGATGAGAGAAGCGTCGCTGCCTTTGGTGGCGGTTATGTATAACGGTGCTGAGACAAATACCATGCACGGACTTACCTATGAGCCTGATCTGACCAGATACAGAGCCGACCTTTCCCCTCTGGGAGAGGGACGGACACTGGGGATCAGGATAAAACGTTATGATCAGCATATAGGAGGCATTGTTTCCGAAGTCAGATCTTCTGATGGTGAACGTCTTATTGAATCCACGGAGATAACCGAATATACGGAAGAGGGCGATGAGATATACGCCACTGTGCGTCTTAAGGATCTTATTGCCGAAAAGACCGAATATTCTCTGTGTATCGTCCTAACCATGTCTTCCGGAAATAAGATAAGGTACTACACCCGTGTCATATCCGATGACAGCCTTCACGTAGCGGATATGGTAACGTTTGTAAGCGATTTTTCAGAGGTGACCATGGATAAGGAAGCCGCCAAAGCCATATCTCCATATCTGGAAAGTGATGCTACCGGAGACAACTCAACCTTTGCTCATGTAAATATACATTCAAGCTTCGATCAGGTCACATGGGGAGAACTGCAGCCGCAGAGGAACGGACCGGCATCAGTAAGGGTGCTTGATGTGGCCGGTGATACCGGCTCGCTTATGGTGACGTACCGCATGACGTGCGGGATAGATAATAAGGACAGTGACTACGAAATAAAAGAATACTACAGAGTAAGATATTCGGAAGAGCGCATGTATCTGCTTGATTATGAGCGGACGATGAATGAAGTCTTTACCGGAGGAAAATCGTCCTTTGCAAATGATAAGATAATCCTCGGGATACATGAAAGAGACGTCGAAATGGCTGAAAACAATACCGGAAACGCAGTTGCTTTCGTTACCGGAGGAGAGCTTTTTGTGTATAAAGCCGAAGACTCACGCGTGGCACGGGTTTTTTCTTTTTATGATGAAGATAATAACGACGAAAGAACCAGGTATCAGGGGTATGATATTAAGATACTGTCGGTGGATGAGGGTGGAAATGTCAGATTTCTGGTATACGGATATCAGAACCGGGGGGATCACGAAGGACAGATATGCGCAGTCGTTTATTACTACGACAGCACACTTAATATAGTAGAGGAAGAGATATCCGTACCTTACAGCGGCTCCTCCGAGATGCTGGAGGCAAATATACGTCAGCTGTCATATGTTGACCGCGTTGGAAACTTTTATCTTTATCTGGACGGTGATATATATCGTATAGATGTTGCGAGAAAATCAGCGGATGTCATTGCATCGGGGCTTGCCTTTGATGAAACGGCGTCATCTTCAAGCGGTAAGATCGGAGCGTTCATCGCAAAGGATGCCATAGGCGCCGGATCGAGCGAAGAGATCTCATCAACAGCAGATGCGATAACACTTATCGATATGTCTGACGGTACAATGACAGATGTAAAGGCAGATCCGGGGTATAAGATACGTCTGCTTGGTTTTATCGGGGAGGATATGATCTCGGGACAGCTCAAAATAACGGATAAGACGATCACCTCTCTGGGAATACCGTTCACACCTATGTCTTCGATCAGGATAACCGGTTCGGACGGGACCGTAAAAAAGGATTATGCTCAGCAGGGATATTACATTTCCGATGTGAAGATCGAGGGTTCTACGATCTTTATAGACAGACTTATCCGTTCCGAAGACGGATCATCCTATGTTCCGACGGAAGGAAATCAGATAATGAGCAGTGCCGTAGAGAGCAGTACTCAAAACAAGATAGTTGTTGCGGCCACTGAACAGAGAGAGACCATAACCGAGATCCAGCTTGTCAATGAAGTGTCTGTTGCCAGAATGCAGCTTCTCACACCTGATTTTGCACTGTATGAAGGCAGCCGTGCCATATCGGCAACATCGGGGAGTGTTGCCGAGGATAAGAGTTACCTTGTTTATGCAAAAGGCGGGATCGCAGATGCAAGCTCAGACGCAGGTACGGCGCTCAAACGAGCATCAGAGGATGCGGGGATCGTCCTTAATATGCAAAATGCATATATCTGGCGCAAAGGAAGCCGGGATACAAAACATACGATACCGGAACTTGCCGATCTTAGCGGCTCGGGCGGAAACGGATCACTTTATGATTGCCTCGATGCGGTCCTGGCATATGCGGGCTCGGGCGGGTCTTCATATGAAGCGATGCAGAATGGAGATACATCAAAAGCAGTGCTTGAAGCGAACGTGGAAGGAGATGTGCTGTCGCTTCGGGGGATCGCGCTTTCCGATGTACTGTACTATGTTTCAAAAGACTGTCCTGTCATAGCGGCAACCCCTGAAGGAGCGGTCCTCATAGTCGGATACGATATGAACAATACGATAGTATACGATCCCGGACTGGGAACGACACATCATGTAGGGATGAACGGGTCCGAAGAACTTTTTGGGGCGGAGGGGAATGAGTTCCTGACTTATATCAATGAATGATCGGGTGTAATTGCAACCGGCCAACCTTTGATATAGAATATATAAGGGTATCGGAGTGATGATGAGGAGATACGGAAATGCCAAAACAAGCCAACAAAACAATTAAAAAGATAGGGGTCCTTACATCGGGAGGGGATTCACCCGGGATGAATGCGGCTATACGAGCCGTTACCAGAAAGGCTATTTTCAGGGGACTTAAGATCATAGGCATACAGAGGGGATATCAGGGACTTCTTGAAGAGGATTTTGTAGAATTCGGTCCCCGTTCTGTTTCAGATACCATTCAAAGAGGCGGAACTATCCTTCGGACGGCCAGATCAGAGGAGTTCAAGACCGAAGAGGGTAAGAAGAAGGGCGCGGAGATATGCCGTAAGCATGGGATCGATGCGGTAGTCGTCATAGGCGGTGACGGGTCATACAGAGGCGCGCTAGCTCTTTCTCATGAAGGGATCGCGGTAATGGGAATACCGGGAACCATAGATCTGGATATAGCATGCACCGATTATACTATAGGATTTGATACAGCCGTTAATACAGCGCTTGAAGCCATAGATAAGATAAGAGATACTTCGTCGTCTCATGAACGGTGCTCTATCGTGGAGGTAATGGGGAGAAATGCCGGTTATATCGCTTTGTGGTGCGGAGTGGCATCAGGGGCCGAGGATATTTTGCTTCCCGAGAAATATGATTACGATGAGCAGGAGATCATCAATCATATCATAGAGAGCCGCAAGATAGGAAAGACACATCATCTTATCATAAATGCGGAGGGAATAGGTCATTCCACTTCCATGGCAAGACGGATAGAGGCGGCTACCGGAATGGAGACAAGAGCTACTATCCTCGGATATATGCAAAGAGGCGGTTCTCCTACCTGTAAGGATCGATATTATGCGTCGATAATGGGGGCAATGGCGGTAGATCTGCTGGCAGACGGCAAGGGTAACCGGGTAATAGGGTATCATAATGGCGAATTTATGGATTTTGATGTCGACGAGGCTCTTGCAATGGAGAAGCAGATACCGGAATACCAGTATGAAGTAGCTAAAGCGCTTTCTATCTAATGGAGGCAACCCCCGGTATCAAAAAAATCAGAGAAGTCCGGGCTTTGTGTGATCGGTCGTCCGTCAGACGCAAAGCCGGACTTTTTGTGACTGAAGGGGAAAGGATCTGTAATGAGATCCCTGGGGAAGATCTGGAAGCCGTCTATATGTCATCGGGATACCGCAAAACACATCCCGGGGAACGATGTGATTACCTGATGAAAGATGCAGATTTTGCACGATTGGCGGACACCAGGCATCCGCAGGGGATACTTGCGGTTGTAAAGCAGAAGCATTACGAATTGAAGGATTTAACGGGGGGGAGTCTTTATATCATACTCGAAACGATCCAGGATCCCGGAAATCTCGGAACGATCATTCGGACTGCGGAGGCAGCAGGCGTTTCGGCAGTAATAATGAATAAAGGCTGTGTCGATATATACTCTCCTAAGGTGGTACGTTCCACAATGGGATCCATATTCAGGGTTCCGTTTATATATTCCGATGATCTTACAGGAACGATCCGGCAATTGAAAGAGGATGGGATAGTGATCTATGCCGCTGATCTGTCCGGGACGGATATGTATGAGACAGCTTTTAGCGAACGGAAGGCGTATGTGATAGGAAATGAAGCCAATGGAGTCTCTTCCGATATGATCTCATTGGCAGACAGGATCGTGAAGATACCGATGGAGGGACAGGTTGATTCACTGAATGCGGCGGTATCGGCAGCAGTGCTGATGTACCGACGATAAGTTACGGAAAAAGGAAGTATCGTATCCGGATCAAAAGGAGGACAGAAGAATGATCGGAATTATAGGACTGGGAAATATGGCGCAGGCTATAATCGGGGGGATCCTCGGAGAGGGGATGGTGTCGGAAGGCAATATACTCGGATATGACAGGGACGCCAAGGTGCGTAATGCCATAGCTGAGAAATACGGGATAGCGATCGCCGATAATAACGGAGACGTAACCTCCCGCTCGGATATCGTGATCCTTGCGGTAAAACCTCAGGTCATAGGAACGGTCATAGAAGAGATATCCGCAAAGGCTTCACCTGAGACATTGTTTATATCGATAGCTCCGGGCAAGAGCATAGAATGGCTTACTTCAAAGTTCGGCAAGGAGACAAAGATCGTAAGGTGCATGCCCAATACGCCGGCCCTTGTAAGAGCCGGGATGACAGGATATTGTGTGAGCAGGAATGTTACCGAAGAAGAAAAAAACACAGCTCTGGAGATAATCAGTTCATTCGGGAAGGCCGAAGAGGTACCGGAGCATCTGATGGCTGCCGTAACGTCGGTTTCCGGATCGTCCCCGGCATACGTTTTTATAATGATAGAGGCAATGGCGGATCAGGCCGTAGCGGATGGTATGAGCCGGAAACAGGCATATCAGTTTGCAGCACAGGCGGTTTTCGGTTCCGCCAAAATGATGATCGATACAGGCAGGCATCCTGCTGAGCTTAAGGATATGGTCTGCTCACCGGCGGGAACCACGATAGAAGCCGTCAAGGTACTCGAGAGGTCAGGCTTCCGGGCAGCGATACAGGATGCGATGTCGGCATGTACTGACAGAGCCAGGGGAGTATGACGGCCGATCGATCTTTGATACGGCTATTATATACCCCTTAGAGGGAGGAAAATAATGGACTTTCAAGCTGTGGCTGATGGCATTGCGGCAATGACATGTGTAGTGTCAGTCGAAGATCTGGGGGAAGGAAAATACGGAAAGATATGTATAGAGACCGGTAACAAAGCATATATAGATTCGATAGAGAACCCTGCTCCGGGCACTGCTATGCTGACGGATAAATTCGTTCCGGGGGCGGAGTATACCACGTATCTTTCCAGAGACCTGAATTTTGAGGACTACTGCTACAAGGCGGCGGTCCAGGGTAAGTGTCTCCATTCTTATGCCCGTCCCGACAGGATCCCGGTATGGTTCAATATGACGTTTCTTCCTTTGTCACAGCGGGACGGAAATATTTGTTACTGTACTTATACCATGGAAATAAACTACGAAGCCAGCGCCGAGAGAATGTCAAACATATCCGGAGAACTGGCATCGGCTGTGCTGGAGACAGGTCTTAAGCTTCGTGGAACAACGGATTACAGGAAAGCCATGCAGGATGTGATAATTGACATAAGGGAGATATGCGGTGCCGAGCATTGCTGCATACTGCTCATGGATCAGAATAAACACACCTGCTCGGTCTTATGCGAAGCCTTTTCGGAGGATACCTTATTGAAGCCCATGGGAGAATATCTGGATGACGGATTCTATGATATCGCCGCATCCTGGGAAGAAACCGTGATTGCCGGAAGCAACTGTCTCATAGCCAAAAATGAGCAGGATATGGAGGTTGTGAGGGAACGAAACCGGATATGGCATGATTCGATCACTTCGGCGGGAGGCAGAAACATCGTGCTGTTTCCCCTCAGATCCCAGGGACAGCTTCTGGGATATATCTGGGCGATCAATTTCAATGCCGATGATTCCGTACGTATAAAAGAAGCACTGGAACTCACAACCTTTATACTCGGGTCTGAGATCGGCGGTTATCTCCTTATAGACAGGCTGAAGGAGCTCAGTTCCAGAGATATGCTGACGGGAGTCATGAACCGTAATGAGATGAATAATCTTGTGGATCGCCTGGACAGAGGCGAGGAGGGGAATGATATTCCGATAACGGTCATTTTTACGGATCTGAACGGATTAAAGACGGTAAATGACCGATACGGGCACGGAGCCGGGGACACTCTCCTTAAAAATGCGGCGTCTGCACTGCTTGAGATATTTGATGAGAAATCTGTTTTTCGTGCCGGGGGCGATGAATTTGCCATAATAGAACAGGGAACGACCGAGGAGGAAATGAACAAAAAGATCGATGCCTTACGGAAGGCCTCCCAAAAGTATGATAAGGTCGTTTTTGCTATCGGCGGACATATGGAAAAGCAGGGGAGTGATATAAGGACTGCGTTAAGGCTTGCTGATGAAAAAATGTATATAGACAAGAGACATTATTATGAGATGCACCCTGAGGAGCGCAGGGTGGCATCGAAGGATGGGTTTAACTGTTGAATGGGATAACAGATGTATTGACGACAGTTTTTTGGAGGCAGATATGACTGATTATAATTTTTTAAACAAGGAGACTGGCGAACTGGAAAAACTGTCACGGGCTGATGCATGGCAGATCGCAGAGGATAAAATAACAGCCACTCAGAGCGCAGAGGAAAAGACCGGTATAATGGCGGAGTATTTAAAGGGAATACACGGCCATGTGGAGCTTGGCGCTCAGACCCAGCGTATTTCAGCATATTCTGATTCATATAACGACAAATATACAAAGGACGAAAGAAAGGAAAAGATCAAGACCAAAGGAACGGAGCTTTGGCAGAAGGAGATCAATGCCGTAAAAATAGAAAAAGAGGAAGAGAACAGGAGCCGAAAGAACAGGGAGAAGGCAAGGGATGCAGCGGAAGCTTTAAGAGTATCAACCAGGTCTGCCCATGTTAAAGCGTTGTCCGCTTTTATGAAATCCAGCAGCAGGTATGACCGAAGACTCCTCAGAAACTATATCGGGGAAGATACCAGGCTGGAGGCCTTAAAGGAGTGCATCCGTGTATTTATGAGCACGGATCTGACGAGGATCAATGTCAGCTCTGAGAAAAAGATTGCCGAAAATGTGGAGGAACTGGAAAGATTCAGCGAAAGGTTTGCCGGGATACAGTATCTCATAAGCCAGTCTCCGGAGCTGTACCGCAGTCTTGAAGACGGAGAGAGAAAGGCTTTTGAAGACCAGATGGGAAAGGCCAATGTGGTGGTCAGCTATTACCGCTTGAAGAAGAGGATCATGACCGACGGGTATTACCGTGGGCACGAAAACAGTGAAATAGGAAGGAAAACCGATAAAAACAACAGTGCTCATCAGAGGTATCTTTCCGAAATGCTCTGGCAGGCCGAAGGAGGA
>JAILQK010000124.1 GCA_024699045.1 Lachnospiraceae bacterium
ATCATCCTATATACCGGATACTTTTCGTCTGAGGACACAGAATCCACGGAGAAGAAAAAGATAAAGCAGAAGTATTGGGAGAACCGGTATCCGTATAGTGAATGGTATCGTAAAATAGGATCATCGCTTATCATCCCGCCGAGTAGAACATCTACCGGAGAAAACTGTTGCAAATATTAACAAAAATTAAGAATCAACAGATTGAAATATACCATTCAAATAAGTTATACTGGTTACGATGTGTGTCATCACAACGGATGCTGCCGATCGGAGGCATCCGAAAACTATAATATGATTTGGAGGGTTTGACTATGGCAAGATTTACCTTACCGAGAGACGTATATCACGGGAAAGGAAGCCTTGAGGAATTAAAAAACCTCAAGGGAAAAAAGGCGATTTTAGTAGTGGGCGGAGGTTCCATGAAGCGCCAGGGATTTTTGGACAAGGCGGTTTCTTTCTTAAAAGAAGCCGGTATGGAAGTAGAGCTTTTTGAAGGAGTGGAGCCGGATCCGTCTGTGGAAACAGTTATGAAAGGCGCACAGGCAATGAGAGACTTCGAACCTGATTGGATCGTGGCTATGGGCGGCGGCTCACCGATCGATGCTGCGAAGGCAATGTGGGCTTTTTATGAGTATCCCGATACAAGCTTTGAGGATCTGATCGTTCCGTTCAATTTCCCGGAGCTGAGACAGAAGGCAAAATTCTGTGCGATCCCCACGACATCCGGCACGGCTACGGAAGTAACGGCTTTTTCGGTTATCACAAATTACCAGACCGGCGTGAAATATCCGTTGGCAGACTTTAATATCACACCGGATGTGGCGATCGTGGATCCGGATCTGGTTGCAGGTCTTCCGGTAAAACAGGTGGCATATACGGGAATGGATGCTCTGACACATGCGATCGAGGCCTATGTTTCCACATTAAACGGACCGTTTACGGATCCCCTTGCATTACAGGCGATCGAGATGGTGTTTGATTATCTTCCGGCATCATATCAGTGTGATATGGAAGCGAGAGAACAGATGCATTATGCACAGTGTCTGGCCGGCATGGCATTCTCAAATGCGCTTTTGGGTATCGTTCATTCCATGGCGCATAAGACAGGTGCCGCTTTCTCTACAGGGCATATCCCGCATGGATGCGCCAATGCGATCTATCTTCCTTATGTGATCAAATATAATGCAAAGGATCCGGTCGCAGCCAAGAGATATGCGGAGATTGCCAGAAGAATGGGGTTTGGCGGGACTTCCGAGAAAGCACTTATTAACAGTCTGATCGAGAAGATCGATGCGTTTAATGTGAAACTGAACATCCCGAAAACATTAAAAGAATTTGGTGTGGATGAGAAAGAGTTTACAGAGAAAAAAGCGGGAATTGCCGAGAGAGCGGTTTCCGATGCCTGTACAGGATCCAATCCGAGACAGATCGACCCGGTGACGATGGAGAAGCTGTTTGAATGCACTTACTATGGTACGGAAGTAGATTTCTAAGTATCATAAGGCTTTTAAAACCGACATCATGAAAAAAACGCATAAAATGTAATATTGAAATAAAGAAGCGACCGCAAAAATGTTATAAGGATATGCGGTCGCTTTTGTTGTAGGAATTTCAACTTTCAGGCTGTTTTTAACCGAAAAAGCTTCATGGTAAAAATACGGAGTATGTAGTATAATGAAAAGAACAAATGAATGAATTTGAGGGCTGTTTCGTTGAAATATGATATAGATAGAGAATTGAAAAGCTTGTCGATTTATAGTGGGTCAATGGTGGGACGATTATATCCGCTGCTGAATGCCGGATATAAACTGAATCAATGTAGATCCGATGAGATGGTTACGGTAAAAAAGTACATCACACCGGGATATAAGGGCAGTAAGATAGCGACTTTGGTTATGGAACCAAAGCAATATGATGGAAGGATACCTTGCATTCTGTTCTTTCACGGAGGCGGATTTCTGATGAGAGCATCGAATGCGCATTACGAAGTTGCCAAGTGGTATGTCAGGCAGTCTAACTGCAAAGTGGTGATGCCGGATTACAGATTAATGCCTGCGTATAAATATCCTGTTGCCATTGCAGACTGTTATAACACATATCTATGGGTGTTAAAACATGCCGGTGATCTAAGTGTTGATAAGGAAAGGATCATACTGACCGGAGATAGTGCCGGAGGTAATATCGCCGGTGCAGTTACAGCAATGTCAAAGGATAAAGGAGATCCTATTCCAAAGGGATTGATGATGATCTATCCGGTTCTCGATAAAAGGATGAAGACGGAATCAATGAAACGATTCACAGATACTCCTATCTGGGATTCTCGATGTACAAAGCTTTTCTGGGATATGTACTTAAAGGATGTGGATGCAGATCGTGCAAAATATGCTTCAATCAGTGAAGCAAAGGATATCAGCTTCTTTCCGGACACTTATGTGGAGGCAGCAGAATTTGATTGCCTTCATGATGAGGGAATTGCCTTTGCCAAACGATTGCAATCGGAAGGAGTTGCGGTCGAAGTTCACGATATTAAAGGAGCCTGTCATGGTTATGAAGCAGTATGGAAAAGCAATTTGGTTGCCACATGTATGCAAAGAAGAATCCGATGGATCAATAATCTTTGGGAAACGAATGTGACACCAATTCAAGGCCGATCCAAGAGTTTCAATGGAAGATAGTGTAAACGATATGGATTTACAGAAATATGTGGATGGTTTTGGGGCTATGACATGTGTTGTGCAGTAGAGAATCTGGGAAATGGAAAACGCGGGAAATTCCGGATTGTAGCAGGTAATAAAGCCTATATAGGTTCCATCGAGAATCCTGCGCCGGGCGCAGAGCTTCTGACACGGAAGTTTATACCGGATCAGCAGTATATACAGTATCTTACCAGGGATCTGAATTTTGAAGATTATTGCTACCGGGCGGCGGTGGAGAAGAAATGTCTGACCTCTTA
>JAILQK010000126.1 GCA_024699045.1 Lachnospiraceae bacterium
CTTCATCGTGGCATCTCGTCGGTTTTTTGTCCCCGGGTCTCCCATCTCCTGTCGTTTTCCCTTGGACTGATTATGTTATATCACTTTTGTTAGCACTCGTCAAGGGTGAGTGCTAACAAATTTTGTGTTTTTTCTGTGAACGTCTTATAAACAGCCTGTTGTCCGGAGTCCGGCCCTTACATAAGCGGTGCGACCAGGCGGAGGATCAGCTGCTTTAAGCGCAGGATCCTCGATCTTCCGCTCAGATATTCCTCTGTTACCTCCCGGCACTTAGGGAAGGTCTCCTCGAACATGTTCTTCATATCCATAACGGCTTTATAGTCATACATTAACGCGCCGTTTTCAAAATGATGATAGAGACTTCTGAAATCCAGATTTATCGTTCCGCAGGTAGCCACTTCATCATCCGCCACACATTGTTTTGCATGGCAGAACCCGGGGGTGTATTCAAATATCCTCACACCGTTTCGTACAAGGCCTGCGTAATAAGATCTGGTCAGGCTGTATATGATCTTTTTGTCCGGGATCCCGGGAGTTATGATCCTGACATCGACACCGGTTTTTGCCGCGAGCGCAAAAGCCATATTCATTTCGTCAGTGATTATCAGATATGGCGTGATGAACCATGCGTATCTTTTGGAGTTACGCAGTACATTCATATATACATTCTCTCCGACATGTTCATCATCAAGAGGACTGTCCGCATATGGCTGAATAAAACCCTTCTCTTTTGCCTCATACGGTATATCGGGCAGGAAGCCGCTGAAATCCTTGTCATCCTGGTCATCGCTTCTTATTGCGTTCCAGTTCTCCATAAATGTGATCGTCAGGCTTTTTACTGCATCGCCCTCCATTCGGATCCCGGTATCAAGCCAGTGTCCGTAAGGTTCCTTGATATGGAAGTATTCATCGGCGAGATTATACCCTCCCGTATATCCTACTTTCCCGTCTATTACCGTGATCTTCCTGTGATCTCTGTTATTCAGGAAGAAATTCAACAGCGGATGCATGGGATTGAAGACTCTGCATTTGATCCCGTCCTGTTCCATCTTATCTATGAAAGCATTCCCGATGAATCCCATACTTCCCACATAATCATAGAAAAGACGGACCTCTACTCCCGCCGCCGCTTTTTCCTTAAGGATCTCATGAAGTGCCTTAAAGGATTCTCCGTCTTCTATGGCATGATATTCCATTAATATAAACTTTTCTGCTTTTTTCAGATCCTCAAGCTGGGCCTCAAAGCCCTTGGCTCCGTCATCGTAAAATACCACATCCGTATTGTTGTACAGTGGATAAAAGGCATAATCATTTATATAGCGGCTCTGGTTTGCCACTCCGATATTTTTCTCGCTAAGCCGGTCGATCACCTCGTCGTTTTTGGGGAGCAGCGGCAAAAGCTTTGCATCCAATGACTTATACCGGTTGATCATTTTCCGGCTTCCTCTGTCCAGGCCGACCGTAAGATACAGAAACACTCCAAAGAGCGGAACCGTGGTGATCAGTATCAGCCAGGGCATTTTCATGGCTGCCGTGACATGTCTTCCATAGATCAGAAGAACAAGTACCGCCGCTATAAGGGTAACGATCATCGACACCCATGAATAACTGCTCTCAATATAAAAGAACACGATATACAGGAATATGATCTGCAAAATGATCGCGACTGCCGCAAATACACCTCTTGTAACTCCGTTCTTTACCGCTCCTTTTTTCTCCAGAGTCATTTTCTGCCTCTCCTCCTATAATGATAGTCTTTTGTCTTATCCACTGCTCAACCGGTCTGTTGGCCACCTTTCGTCATATCTGCGGCATCGGCCATTATCATCTCCCTCTCAAACTGCGTGATCGGCGGTCTTCCGATCTTTTCTTTGACTGCTCCAAGCTTATCCGCCATTGTCAGTATCCATGCTTCTTTGTGTGTGGGGATGCGCAGCCTTAATGGAAACATGTGGACAGCTATCGCTTCCCGCACTCTTTCATTCTCTTCCCCGGTGATATCCATATATCGTTCCACGGAGTGTTTGGGATGCTGCCTCAGGCATTGTACACTGTTTTCAAATTTTTCGTGCCTGCCCATGATCCCAAGATCATGGCAAAGAGAAGCCGTAACAACATTTCCGAGGGTGATATCATCCGTAAGACCATGTCTTATGCAGAACTTGACCGCTTCGACGGTAACCCCGAGTGTATGATCTCCTACCGTTGTACTCTGATGATGCACCTGTTCAAATGCACACCTGAATTCCTCCGTACACAGTATGTGCTTTCCGTATTTTAAGATTATCCTTTGTACTTCCTCATTCATTTATATAGATCTATCCTTCCTTGTCATACAAAATATCCGGTAAGCCTTATGCTCTGTCTGCTTTTATAATAAACTTCTAAGCCCGTCCCAGTCTTCGGGCGTAAGGATCTTTAATTCCGCTCCCGATATGTCATGCGGAGAACAGATACTTACTTTATATCTTATATCCGCCATATGTTCAAATGTCTTAAAATACAGTGTTTTATTTCCGTATTCTATCACCCGTCGGTCGTAATCCACGATAAAAGGCTTGTCGATCAGCCCCAGTCCCTCTCCTTCTTCTTTGGCAAAAGCCTCCCTTATGGTCCATACTTCAAAAAAACATCCCTCAGGATCCCCGGAGCTTTCTATCATGGCCATCTCTTTTTCGGTCAGGAACCGGTGAAATATCCGCCAGTCTTTTTCACGGACCGCTTCCACGTCTACCCCCACGGGTGAGCTGTCAGAGGCGAACACGATCATACGTCCGGAGTGGGAAAGATTGAACTGATACCCCTTTTTTCCGGAAATATAAGGTTTGCCGAGTTCCGTCCGCTCTGTCTTTATTTCCTCGTCCGGGAAGGCTCTTTTAATATTCGCTTTTATAAGGCAGGCTCCCGCTACCGACCGGATCCGGTCCGCCTCAAATTTAAATCTGAGAGTCTTCTCCTTATCGGAAGGATCTAAATACAAAAGAAGCTCCTCCCAGGTCTGTTCAAGTCCCAATATCTCATAATCTGCTGCGCAGATATCGACCTTATCCAATTTATCCGTTTGATATCCTCTTTTTTTCGGTTGTCGTGTGATCTTAATCAGTATATCATACATTCATTTTTTCCCGGATCGTGATCCGGCCCCGAAACATAAGCCCGAAGCATAAGCCCCGAAGTTTTTGCAGAAATCCAAACAGAAATTTATGCGCACACTGTACGATTCAAAGATATCTGCCGATATTATATATAAGAAAAAGAATTTATCATTTTAAGAAAGGAGGCAGCAAAAATGTCATCGGAAATGATCACCCCCGTAGTTTTTTCGGAATACATCAGTAACCGGGAAGACGAAAAGAAAAAGGAAAACGAAAAAAAGAGAAAAGAGAAGAAGACGCAGCTCAAGTCATTGTTCGGCGATACCGTTGCTTATTATTCTGCCTCTTCCGCCGCTGAGGACAAGCACTACGTCACTTACGGCAAAAACAAACAGTACATCAAACATTAAGAGCAGTACCGTCACCGGTGCTGCTCTTTCCATTTCTTTATATATTCCAGACGTTCCCTGAACCGGGTCTCTTCTCCCTGATCTCCCGGATGATAGTATTCCGTACCCAGCAGATTATCCGGCATGCATTGCAGGTCAGTGAGCTTATCCTCGTAATCATGCGCATATTTATAACCGTGTCCGTAGCCCAGCTCATCCATAAGGCTTGTGGGGGCATTTCGTATTACCAGCGGGACCGGTTCCGCCAGGTCGTTAAGCGCGTCGTCGCGCGCTGACAGATAAGCCGTTTCCATGGAATTCGATTTTGGTGCCAGAGCCATATAGATAACAGCTTCCGTAAGATGTACGTTACACTCGGGAACTCCGATAAAATGGCACGCCTGATAGGCCGCTATCGCAAGCGGAAGAGCCTGAGGATCTGCGAGTCCGACATCCTCCGCCGCAAATCTTGTGACCCTTCGGGCGATATAAAGCGGATCCTCACCGGCCTCAAGCATCCTTGCAAGCCAGTATACCGCTGCATCGGGGTCTGAATTCCTCATGGATTTATGAAGCGCGGAAATCAGATTATAATGCTCTTCTCCGTTCTTATCGTAAAGCAGCGCCTTCTTTCCGGTGATCTGCTCTATGGTCTGCCGGGTAACGGTTATCCCGCCTTCAGCATCCATATCCCCGTTCAGGACTGCCATTTCAAGTGTCGAAAGAGCCCTCCTCGCATCACCGTTCGAAAAAGTGGCTATCATCCTTACCAGATCTTCATCGATATCTATTTTCTGACCGCCGAACCCTTTTGGACTTTTAAGTGCATTCATCAGGAGATTGACTATGTCATCCCCCGTAAGTCCCTTCAGGACAAATACCTTGCACCTGGAGAGCAAAGCTCCGTTTACTTCGAATGAAGGATTTTCGGTCGTGGCTCCGATAAGTATTATCGTTCCTTTCTCCACGAAAGGAAGAAAGGCGTCCTGCTGGGCCTTGTTGAAACGATGGATCTCATCTACAAAAAGTATTGTCTTCTGGCCGTAGCTTTTTAGCTTATCGGCTTCCAGCATGACCTCTTTTATTTCTTTGATCCCGCTTGTAACGGCGGAAAATGTGATAAATCTGGCCTGCGTCTGCTGGGCGATTATATGAGCCAGCGTGGTTTTTCCTACCCCCGGTGGCCCCCAGAATATCATGGACGTGATCTGGTCGTTTTCTATGAGACGCCTCAAAACCTTGCCGGGTCCGACAAGATGGTCCTGCCCCACGTATTCGTCAAGATTCTGCGGCCTGAGTCTGGCTGCCAGAGGCTCCGGTATGCTGTTGTCAAAAAGCGACATCTGCGACATCTGTCAAAGCTCCCTTTCCACTGCCTGAACCACTATATCGGTCCCTGCATCCGGCTCAAACCGGTCTATTACCTGGCCTCTGCGGTTTACCAGAAACTTGGTGAAATTCCACTTGATATCACTGTTGTGCTGATAATCGGGATCGTTCTTTTTGACTGTTTTTTCCAGATACACACTCTCTTTGGTATTTCTCAGAAATCCTCTGAAACCCTGTTTCTTTTTGAGATAAGCAAAAAGCTCCGTTCCGTTTTTACCGTTTACATCGATCCTGGCAAACTGTGGAAAGGATATATCATACCGGGAAGTACAGAATTTGTGTATCTCACTGTTCGTGCCATGAGCCTGGCTGCCGAACTGATCACTCGGAAAATCCAATATCTCAAAGCCGTCTTTATGGTATTTTTTATACATTGACTCCAACGCCTCATATTGGGGCGTAAAGCCGCAGCCGGTCGCAGAATTTATTATCAGCAGGACTTTCCCCTTGTATTCGGACAGATCCGTAACGCTCCCGTCCATCGTCTGCACGGGAAATCTGTAGATCGGACTTCCTACAAGATAGTTTTCTGTTTCTTCGATGATATCCACCATATTCCTGAGATCTGTTTGCAGATCCCCGGTTTCAAGTGAATGGTTGCCGTTCTCGAATATTCGATAGGCGACCTGTTTTTCTCTGCAAAGCTCTTCTATCCTTGAGGTATCGATAAAGGGATCCTTAGTTCCGAAAAAAACCAGCCCGTTCCGTGGCGCGACCAGTGAAAAAGTCTGCTCGAGCGGGGTGAAATACACCTGTCTTGCCGGGACCTTTGCCCCGGCGGCATAAGCGCTTGCCGCGACCGTGCCTATACTCTTTGAAACAAAGATGATGTCCTCATATGCCGAAAAATCTGTAGCCTTGAGCTGTTCCTCCACCTCCCCGGTCACAGTCGAAAAGACCTCCATCATGCGCTTTCTGACCCCGGGATCATTAGCGGCGGCACCGGGTGCTCCGTTTAGGAGTACTGATTTATCTATATTATTGAAGGCCAGTTCCAAAATATCATATCCGTGCTGCCGGGCAATCTTTTTCGAATAATACAGCAGCGGCTTATCCGAATGGTATCCTATTCCCGGAAAGATCACCGCTATTTTTTTCATAGATCCTTTTCCTCCTGATCAGCTCCGTCAGGTTTTTTGACAAAGCGCGCAAGGTTCAGCAGCTCCTGCTCGACATACTTTCTGCAGGCTAAAGCCGATTCCAATCCCTCGTTTCTTACATGATCCGCGTTGTTCCTGAACTCCTCAAGTTTTTTCGGCTCGACCATTTTCACAAGCGTACCGTCAGCAAGGGCGGTCCTGCCCTCCTCGGTCAAAAGCTCCGCCAGGCCGGATCTCAGATCCGCAGCAAATTCCCTATGGCTGGAATCCCGTTTGTACCGCTTAAATCTCATAGAATCAAAAAGTGTCATTATCCCGGCAAATCTGAGACCTATATCCCTGTAGGGATTGACCTTTTCAAGACAGCTTACCCGGTAAGACCACTCTTCGGCAAATTCCCCTTTGTCCGCATCGTTAAGCTTGCTCTTGAATTCTTCGTATTTTTGTCTGATATCCATTGATCGGCACAATGGATAAATAAGCCTTTCATTGATCTCAAGCTCCAAAAGCCGTAAAAAGGACAACGACAGGACATGCTCATTATCATTCAGTGAGTTATTGCTTATCGCGGTGCAAAGCTTCCAGCCTGAAGCCCGGTAGCAGAACCGACCCTTATCCGTAAGGGTTTCTTCCACTCCTTTATCCATAACGTGACCCTCGATCTCATGTATGATATACGGCGCATCCTTTTCCAAAGCAGAATAGATCTTGTCGATTATACTCTCCATTCCGAATGCATTCTGCTGTTTTCCCAGGTATCCCACATCCGCATATATTTCCGAGACAAGATTTATTATGTACATATTCCCGTCCTTGATCGCTTCGGATATTTCCTTCCAGTATCTGGATACGGCATCGGTCTCGATACCCGGAAGATGGATCTTTCTTGTAAGCTCAAGCATTCCCGCTATATCCTTAAGCTCTTCGTATCTCTTGAATACGTCATCCAGCTTGTCTGCAGGAACAAAGTACAGGAGGGGAAAATATAAAACGTTGTCAACGGGGATAGATTCGTTGGAGTCGGTATATTGCTGTATCAGAACCTTGACCGCATCATTTATTTTTATCTGCTCATAGCAGTCCATTATCTTTCGCGTAAGCTCATTGATATCCGCCATCGGCATGTCGGCCTCTATGAGCATCAGCTTTTCTTCATTCAGGTTGAAGATATCTGTGACCACGTCAGCGGCATACCAGCGGAACCTGCGGTCAAAATAAGTCGGATAATCCATTACCGCCTTATGCTCGAAATTCATAGTACGGTCTCTTTTTTTCAGAAGATATTCTATATAAAGAAGACAGGCTCCGGAAATTGATTCATATTCACTGTAATAGTTTTCAAATTCGTCATATAGCTGCAGCTCTATCAGGGATGCCAGATAAAACTCCCTCTCTTCTACATTGTCTATCCTTTTGCCTTTCAAGGCATTCCTGACTTTATCGTATTCGCCCTGTTCAAAATAAATGAGCATCTCGAGATATCTTGATTTGGGCACCCCGGAGTACTTCATGCCCCCTACCACCTCGAGGGCTTCATCGTATTTCATGACGGAAAAAAATCTGTCAAATGCTTTTTCGTACTGCCTTTTATCCACTGACTCAGTCCTTATTACATCTTCATATATCCAGCCCGGAAGATATGATCATATACATTATCTGTTCAAGCGATATGATATCGGTATAAACTTATGCTGTCAAATAAATCCACCCCTGCGGATCGGGCCGGATATAGCCCTGAAGGATTGCGTTTTGATGCGGTTTATCTTATATTCTTTAGCAGTATGGTTAAACGGAATATCATAAGACTAATTTCATTTCTGTTGCTTATAGCATATATTCTCGGGCTGATCCTGTATCTCATCCCGGATGTGCCTGTCTCTGTCCCCGGTGTGGAATTTAAGGCCCTGAGGTTTCCCGGATTTCTGGAAAACGGATTATATGTTGACTATATCAATCAATATGTTAATTATACGATAGTCTTTATTCCCATCGGACTCCTGGTTCCTTTCATCCGCGCAAAAAGAGGTCTGTCCCCTGTAGTCATATTTGCGCTTCTTGCTCTGTCTGTTTATGAGTGTCTCAAATACTCGGTTACGGGAGGGATCATCGCAATAGACGATGAATTATGGACTATCGCGGGCACGCTCATAGGATATGGGTTTTATGTCCCCGTCTGTACCTTTACACGATTGCAGGAGGATTTTCTTTCCCGGAGCGGCTCCGGGACCGGATGGATCGCTGTCTCATTGATCTATGCCCTGATCCTTTTCGGTCTGAATTATATGTCGGAAAACGACATATCATTTTACGATGCTCAAAATGAAACTATTTCCTCGTCCCATGTCCCGTCATCGACCTTGCCGGGGGGTTCTTCTGAAACTCAGTCCGGAGCTCTGCCAGCTTCGGTCCCGACAGTCTCCTCCTCTCAGACTGTTTCCGATGACCGCCCGGTATATGATAAGCTGTATGAAGAGCTCTCACAATACAGCCGCCGGGTGGTGTTTTCAAACACTACCGCTTCTCCTCAGGACATATTTGATGATTATCTGCAGCTCCTTGACGATCACCCCGAGATCTTCTGGCTT
>JAILQK010000128.1 GCA_024699045.1 Lachnospiraceae bacterium
TGACCGGGCAAACAACAACTATATAAAAAAGGATGATGCCGTATTTGATGAAACTGCTCCCGACCGTCGCAAAGCTCACCTTCTTCGTCTATACAGAATCGGAACACTGATCTGGGATCTGTCAAAGGCAGATCTGGGGGAACTTCGTATGTATGAAACACTCCTTGAAGAATATGAGGATGCTTTGTACGACTCTAAGGAAGACCCTGACATGTTCCCTCCCGACGAAGTCCCGGATAAACCCGAAAAGCCGGAACTTCCGGATCTGAAAGCGGACTACTACGCTCTTTTCCCCGATAGCAACGAAAGAACAAGGCAAAGAGACTTTGAAGAGCTGAACCGTGCCGGCTTCAAAATACACTATGACAGAACATATAAGGCATTCCTATTTGAATATGAAGAATATAGCGGTGAGCTGATGGATATCGATTAGCCAGCCTCCGATAAAGCCTCCGAATACGCATCCGGATAATAAACCATATAATATGCCAGGCGTACCGCCATCATCGTATAGGAAACAGCGTGAGCCTTCTGGAACAGATATCGAACCTTCTCGCACACCCGAATATACCACTCAGGCACCCCTGCCTCCTTCATCATCTGCTTTTGTTCGTCAGTCACCCCTTTTCCTTTTCTGACTGTCATCATGATCCTGTATGCATCCTCCTTCGGCATGGTCATATTCATTAGATAGAGCATGATATCATCCCTTGATGCGATGCATTCAGACAGCCCTATCTGACCGCTCTCAACAAGCTCTCTTTGATTTCCATACCACGTTTCCGTCCCATGACTCAAAGCTGATATTTTGACCAGATCATCAAATGTCTGGGGCTTCGCTGTCTTTATTATTTTTCTTGTGAGTTCATTGCCAAATTCAGGCAAGTTCTCTATTTTTTCACATTCCACATCGCATAACAACTTCAACACCTTTTCATCGTCAAGTGGAATCTCCTCTATCTTTACACCTGTCTTTTCCTGCAAAACATGCAGCATATCGTACTGTGGATGTCCGAGAATATCCAGTTTCAGTAAATTATCATCTATACTGTGATAATCAAATTCAGTAGTTATGCTCTTTCCGGGATATGGATGCGTCAGCGGGGTAAAGGACACCAATTCCTCACCCCCCGGACATACCATAATGCCACCCGGATGAAGGCCGTTTCCCGTCTTCACTCCTACAAACTTATCTATAAGCGCATTCATATCCTGCTCCCCAGGCACCGGGTATCCATTCTCTTCATAAAACCCTTCGATTTTTCTTCGAGCGGTTTTCTCATTCATTTTATTTATTGTCCCGCCGTGACATATCTCCCCAACACCGGGCAATTCTCTAACATATTCCTGTATGACATCTCTGATATTTGATCCGAAATTAATATCAATATCCGGTTCTTTGTCAAGATTTAATCCCATAAACACTTCTGCCGGGATCTGATATCCGCCATTCTCTTTTGAAAGTGGATTTATATCCGTTATTCCACATAAATAGGCCACAAAGGATGATCCGACCGCACCCCTGATTCCGGTAGGATATCCCTCATCCAGAGATTTTCTGACAAGTTGCCGCCACATCATATATAATCCGGCGTATCCGTTTTGCTTAATGGCATTCAGTTCCCCTTCCAGCCGTTTTCTCACTTCAAAATCCGGACTGTCTCCAAAATATTCCTTCACCTTTTCTTCGCATATACTGGTTAGTTCTTCATCAGCATCGGGATATTCCGGTATAAATCTCCCCTCGCGAAGCGGATTGACATATTCGACCTGATCAGCTATCAGAGCTCTATTATCAAACAATCTGTCCGGCAGCTCGCGTAATTCTTCCGGCATTCCCAAATGCCATCTGTTGAATGATTTTTTACATTTTTCATCATAACTCATCAAATATCCTGGCCGCTTGCTATATCCTTTTTTGTTGTTCGTTAAAATATTCCAGCAAGCCTTATCAGTTTCACTCAGATAATATGCGTCTGATGCCGCAACCATGGTTCTTAGTCCAATATTCACAGCACAATAACACATATATCGCTCAAACTCAAAGCCCCTGTCGGGTTCATCCCTGTCAAAGGGAACCATTTCCAAAAAATCATAGTAAGAGGCAATCTTTCTGACATCATCATAGCTGTACATTTTACAATCCCACGCAGATTGATTTATGGCAGTGAACACTTCTCCACCATCACATACCGCCCCTATGAGCAAACCATCCCTATGCTCATCCAGATAAAAGCGGGGAATCAGTGGAATCTTATCAAAGTATTTCGTATTTGATGCAGTAACAATTTTGTATAGATTTCTGATACCGGTCTCGTTTTTTGCGTACAGCAGAACAGGAAAAATCCTGCCCTCCTTTGTCACCATATTTCCCTCCAATCCATAAATAACTTTAAGAAAATTCTTCTTATCCGCTTCCTCTCCTGTTTGCCGGCATCCTTCCACATATTCATTCCACATCTTAAGCCATGTTCTGTAGACCTCAGGGAATGCCTGGACATTACCGCAATCGGTGATTGCTATTGCCCTATACCCCTTTTCGTATGCATATCGAACCAATTCATCCGGTGCAATAAGCCCTTTCCCCTCTGACATCTTTGTGTGACAATGAAGTTCTATGATCCCATCAGCCTTTGCCTGGTATCTAATTAACTCTCCTCCGATTTCATTTGACAGCATATCGAATTCCTCCTTCCATTTTTATATGCATAGTATCTGTCTGTGG
>JAILQK010000223.1 GCA_024699045.1 Lachnospiraceae bacterium
GGGGCAGTAGTAGAAGAAAAAGTGATGACCTGTTCTTTCTTGATGGCATCCTTCAGATCATCAAATGTATCCTGAAATATTATCATTTCACGGTCATTTCTTGGTATGGAAAGATATGACTGAAAGAGATCCTTCAGATACTGTGACATTGATGAGTTAATCAGAAGGTTGTTCTCTATTGTATGCAACACATCAAGCGAACGGCCGCTTACAGTAAGGGTTATGGTCGAACTCTTGTCAGAATGTATCGTATTATCCCTCAGGTAGGTGTTGATTATCTTGTCCGCGATTGTATTCGCATCAGACTTGGAGATGGAAGCAAGTCCGTTGAGATCGGACAGTATGGTGTTAAGCAGTTCCTCCTTCCGGTTCCGGTAGGGATCAAAATAAGTGACCAAAAGCTGCTTAAGGAACGCATTGAGGTTTACAGAGCCGTCTTTTTTGAAGAATTCAAACAGCTCGGCGTCGTTTGTGAGCCGGGATTTCATGTCTTCCGGGATGTATATCTTGTATTTATCTGTCATGCTGGTCTCCGTAATGGGGTTGTTGATAGAAGATATCATAACATATATAAAGGAAATATCAAGATAATATGGGGTTGTAATATATCCTATATCTGCATCTTTTAATCTCCCCCTTTCGGCATTATCATAAGATCAGAAGCACGTACAGCATAAGAAATTAGCTCAGCAGCATCTTGTTTGTAGCAAGGAGGTAGCGGATAAACCGGCGAAATAAGTGCTTCGTATGATGCTTAAAGACACGAACAGCAATTATACATGGATAGCTTATTGGTTAAGCACCGGACTCAGAATCCGGCACATGCAGGTTCGAATCCTGCTTCACCCTACGGGGTAAACATGTCTTGTGAGAGCATATACATAAAGAAGATACATGCAGCAATGCATTAAACCGATGGGGGTCCATCTGTGGCGTGGATCGGACATTGCGGGGTAAGAGCCCGCGGCGGTCTACAAAAACTGTATCTTGATCTATCGCAGGAGCCACAGTCCTGCGAAACAATACAGCTGAAAGATACCGGCAGCGAACAATACGAGTATATGATTGGCTGAGGGTCAGCGTCCGGTTCAAGGCCGGGAGATCGAGGGGTTCGAGGCCCCTTATCGTGTAGGATGTATCTTGTGAGGCTGTAATATGAAATCGAGGAGGTAAGGTCAATGCTTAAGTTTTTGAAGAAAGAAGCAAATAAGACTTGTACAGAAAACGGTGCTGTGACGTTAAGAAGCACAATGTCGGACTGCCTGGATCTGTTTGCTACGATCGGAGCACTGCGGAACGCAGATGAAGATGATATAGTAACGAGATTTATGAGGGCATATGCCGAAGATGCAGATCTTGCCGTGAAAACCCTCTTTTTTGCAAGGGATATTAGAGGTGGTCTGGGAGAGCGGAGAGTGTTCAGGATAATCCTGCACTGGCTTGCAAATAACGAGACCGAGACGGTGAAGAAGAATATACGGATCATAGCTGATTATGGTAGATATGATGATCTGCTCGCTCTGATGGATACGCCCTGTGAGGCAGATATGATGGCTGTCTTCAAGGACCAGCTTGCTGCAGATACCGCTGCTCTGGAAGAAGGAAAGGATGTATCACTTCTTGCGAAGTGGCTCCCTTCAGCCAATACGAGCAGCCCGGAGACGAAAAACAATGCACGAAAGATAGCAAAATCCATAGGGATGAAGGAATCAGAATACAGGAGGACGCTTTCTGCATTAAGAGCAAGGATAAAGATAGTAGAAAACAGCCTGCGCGAGAGGGACTATACCTTTGATTATGAAAAACAGCCTTCAAAGGCACTGTATAAATACAGGAAGGCTTTTATGCGCAATGACGAAGAGAGATACCGGGACTTCCTTTCAAAGGCAGAAAATGATCCGGGCGTGATGCACACGGAAACCCTGACACCATACGATGTTATTGCGCCTGTGGTGAAAAGGCTGATAAACAGGACGGGATTCAGCAAGAGCGAAAGGCGTTCAATAGATGTCACTTGGAGGTCGTTGGAGAACTATGTAAGCTCAGATAATTCGCTTGTAGTGGTGGACGGATCCGGCTCTATGTATTGGAATGGAGCAAGAATGCTTCCGGCAGCAGTTGCAGAGTCTCTTGCGATATATTTTGCCGAGCGGAATAAGGGCGGATTCCACAATCACTTTATCACCTTCTCACACGATCCCAGGCTTGTAGAGATAAAGGGACGTGACATAGCGGAAAAGGTTTGTTATTGCATGAACTATAATGAATGCAGTAACACGGATCTGGAAAAGACGCTGGAACTGATCCTGGCGACGGCTGTAAACAACCGACTGAAACAGTCTGATATGCCGGGAAGGATATATATCATATCTGATATGGAGTTCGATTCCTGCGCGGCAAATGCCGGAGTCACGAATTTTGAGAATGCTAAAGCAAGATATGAGAGCTTTGGCTACACATTGCCGCAGATCGTTTTTTGGAATGTTGCAAGCCGGAATCTGCAGCAGCCCGTG
>JAILQK010000230.1 GCA_024699045.1 Lachnospiraceae bacterium
TTGGTCGAAATAGACTGATAGACCTTTCCGTTAGTAGCGTTCTCGCTGACGATCGCCGAGTAGTATCCGGCAAAGGTAAGCGTCGTCCCTGTATCGGGATTCAATGCCGAAAACTTACCTGAAAACAGATCTATCAGTTCATCAGCCTTAAGCTGGTCTCTTGATCCGTCTTCGAGCAGGAATCCATTGTTCAGGGATGACGGGGTTTTCTGGACTGTCGGATTTATCATGAGGTTTGCCGTGGTCCATCCGTCGGTACCGTCGGGAACGCTTCTTGTAGATATCCTCGAAAAGAGCAGATTGTCGGAGGTCTCCCCCTCGATCGATCCGTCCGATGAGAATATCTTGTTCATTCCGGTGACTACCCCGCGGATCAGATTGTCGAATTCAGCCATTACCGTCATGACCGTTGATCTCTTTGTAGTGCTGTCAAACTTATTCATGCTGTCGGCATCCGAGATCGCATACAGTTCCCCGATCTTATCGCCTGAGACCGAATCCGTTACCACACCGTCATCCGCTACGTTATATGTGCCTCCGGGTGTGACGATCTGATTGTACTGTCCTGTTGATGAATCTATGGTCGCCTCATACTCCTTGCCGTCGATCACGATCCGGTTCAGGGGATAAAGGTCTTTATAGGTGCCTCTGGTATTCCCCCTTGCGTTATAGATCGCCTTGAGCGCGCCGATGTCGGTATTTTTGTCTGCCGAAAGCTCCTCGGTAGAAGAAAAGACTTCCTGATTTTTCATTCTCGGCCAGGTCGGGACATAGAAATCGCTGTCCACTTCGGATTTAAGTCCTTTTTCTATATCCTCCGCAAAGATCTGGTTATACTCTTCGCCGGTTAGATATCCCATTTCATTGACATAGTCCTGAGTGACGAAATCCACGCCTTCAAACTGGACAGTGACTATCCCGTGCGCTCCCTCTTCGTATGAGATCTTGCCGAGCGCGGAAAGTTCGTCCAGGAGCTGATCTCTGGCATCCCTCAGATCGTTGGCTCTCTCGATGCCTCCGGTCTCAATGGCAACGACTTCCTGATTGATCTCCCAGATCTTGTTGCCGTATTCATTGATCTTATCGATATTATCTTTTATCTGGATATTCATGTTATCCTGATATTCGGCAAGTCCGGTATATACCGCCTGGGCACGCTCAAGGAAAGCCTGCGCCTTGCTGACCAGCAGGCCCTGATTCGTTGCATCCTCCGGGATCTTTGCCAGCTCTTCTACCGCTCGGTTAAGCTCGGTAAAAGACTCCTGAAAAGCGACTCCCTGAAGCTCTCCGAAAAGTGTCTCCATCTCGGTTATTGTATTGTAATTGGTGGTATAATACTCTGCTCTTCCTGATTCCTGGCGATATGCCTTATCCAGAAAATAATCCCGCACCGATCTTACATCGGCATAAGACACGCCGAGCCCGACCTGCTGCGGGGATACGTAGGCCTGTCCGATAGTATCATACTGCTTGGATGCCTGTATGATCTGCTGCCGCGTATAACCGGTAGTACCTATATTTGATAGATTGTGCGCTGTGGTGTTTAATGCATTTTGATTTGTGACGAGCCCTGAAGCTCCCACATAAAGACCTGAAAACAGCGACATATGCTCCTCCTCGCAAAACCATTCTTTTGATGATCTGAGTTACTGTTTTGCGTCAAAGCCGCCGGACGGTCCTCCAAGAGCTGAACCTGCTATGTCTGCGGATCGGTTATAATTACCTGTCTCCGGAGCAGATCTTTGTGCTTTGATAAGATTGAGATTAAAATCAACTATATCCAGAGACTGCCTGATGAGCTCACGATTCTGATCATTGACCATCTTCAACTCGCCCACAGTGGCTTTGAGCTGGTCGCGAAGAGTCGCCAATGCGTCTCTCTCCGACGGCCTTTTTTCCAGCATCTCTACGAGATGCGAAAGTTTCAAAGTCGTAACATCCCTGTTCATGACTTCAGCGATATCCTTCATCGTTTCGGCTCTTTTTGCATCCAGAGCCGTGAGTCTGGTCACCACTGTCTGTTCCTCATCCGTGATAGTTTGAAGTTTGTCTATATCCCCCGCTACTACAATAGGGGTTTTCTTCTTTGACAGATCCAGTAATGTGACGTATTCGCTTTCTTCCTTCTTAAGAGTGTCGATAAGCACTTCTACAAGGCTTGCCACGTCACATCACCTCGATCTGAATTAAGCAAGTCCGGTTGCTTCGTTGTATTTAGCAAGAAGCTTGTCAGCAAAGCTGTCTCCGGATACATTGTATGTTCCGTTGGATATCTGCTTTTTGATATCCGCGATCTTCTTCTCTCTGACATCGGGTGATGCCTTAACTGCTGCCTTTGCCGTCTGGATGTCCTTTCCTATGCTGGAGATCTCCACAGCGTCGCGTCCGCCTGAAACCTTTCCGGTATTTGCCGTCTTCCTGGTTTTGCCGACTCCGTATACTTGCTGGATCTGTGATATCGCATCTATACGCATTGAAGTTCTCCTCCTTTCTTAATTGATAAAATGCAAATCCTTTTGCCTACACTATATTTATCGGCAGTCATTCGAAATATATTACCCCAAACACAAAAAAATAAATTGTACTTTTTCGAGTACAATTTATCGTGCCTGTCAGTCGAAATATCCCGTATACTTCACTCTGTGCCCCGATCCGGGAAACAGGAACGAATACAGATCTATAAAGTAGTCATCCGTCATCCCCGCGATGTAATCAACCACCATATCATCCACATTGTTTTCCCTGTAATCTCTGTGGGATACATGCACATACCGGGTCATTCTTTCAATATAATCAATATGATGTCGCACAAATACAGATCCGGGGTCCATGCTTTCAGCCTGTCTTACAAGCTCTGCATACATTTCCTCAAACATCGGTTCTATATCTTTCTTAAAAACCGCTTCGGTCTTTTCGTTGCCGTATATCAGCGAATAATTCTCCCGTTTGGCACCGGCGAGCTCTTCAAAATATTCATCGTCCATTTTGAGATAGGGCTTCCCGTATGAATTCTCGACGATATTTACTATCATATTATTGATCATCTCGGCATTCGTGGTCCCGATAGTTTTCTGCGAATAAACCGGTTCCTTTTCAAACAGTCCGAGCCGCTCGGCATCCTGTCTGTCCTTACCGATATAAGCTATTATATCCGAGACCCTCACCACGCAGCCCTCGAGTGTACAGGGGATCAGATGCTTTATCTCCTGCCGGTCCGTGTAGCAGCGTTCCTTCATCTCATCAAATGCCTCAAAGTCAAGCATTTCCCCACGGGGTCTGTATTCTTTGAGTTCCATTTCTCCGTTGTGGCATATTATACCGTCGAGCGTCTGAAGCGACAGATTCTGACAGCAGATATCATCCAGGACTCTTACCGAATGAACATTATGGTTGAAATATCTTCCTGTCCTGGAATGGTAGATATCCGACAGCGTTCTCTCTCCGGCATGTCCGAAAGGCGTATGCCCTATATCATGTCCCAGGGCGATCGCTTCTATAAGATCGATGTTCAGATCCAAAAGTCTTCCTATATTCCTTGCGATCCGCGAAACAAACTGGACATGCAGGGCCCGTCTCGAGATATCATCATTCCGGACAAGGGAGAAAACCTGTGTTTTGTCTGAATAACGGTTATAGTAAGGGACATTCATGATCTTCTCTATGTCCCGTACAAAAGCCGGTCTGTGAAGATTCGCCCTGTCATGCGACGGATCCCTCCTGATGACATCCTCGTCACGGCACGCATAGGGATTCACCGCATGACGGCTCCTGTCGTCCCTGATCCTTTCCCCGGTCTCCTCCGATAGATTGATATAATGTGTCACTTTGCTCATTTTCTCCGTTTATAGATATATGCGAACCCTATACCCGCCACGATAACTATAACAGAGATGAAAATATAAAGCCATGTATCACTTCCGAATTCCGACAGGGCTGTTCCCGCTGCGGCAGGCACGGACGTCTCTTCCGCTTCGCCCTCGCCGGAGGTTTCCGCTTCTCCGGGCATCCCGTTGCCTGACATTCCGGGGCCTCCTCCTCCGGGCATCCCGTTGCCTGACATCCCGGGGCCTCCTCCGCCGGGCATTCCTCCTTCAAAAGCTTCCCCGTTCGAGGATACGGACCCGCCTCTCATCCCTCGGCCGCCCCGGTCTCCTCCGGGCTGCATCCCGCCGAAATTCATACTGCCACCGAACCCGCTGCTCGCCGCATCTCCGTATGAGGCGGAGATCTCATCGAGGGTTATCTCTTCAACCATATCTCCTATTACGACCATATATGTACCGCCCACTTCAAGCTCGGGGCAGCTCAGGTTCACTGCCGAGAAAGACTGTGGCGCTTCATATGACAGAAGTATATTTCCGTTCGCGTCTTCCAGCTCCACCGTTGTCCCGGCTTCTGCCCCCTCGCTGTATGTATAAAGGATCGAGGCCTGGGTTGACGAGGAATCAAAGTGTTCCGCCATTGAATAACTTCCGCATGCAACGACTGTACCGCCGCTAATCTCGGCTACTCCGCCGGATTCACTTCCGTAATCGAGCGCACTGTTGTTGCCGTTGTTTACAAGGCTAACCCTGATCGTTCCGCCCGATATGATCAGATCTCCGTTGGAATCGATACCGTCGGCATCACGTCCGGAGTCATTTATAATGGTAAGATTTCCTCCGCTGATATGAACATAGGTCTCTTCTTCCTCAGACTCCTCAGTACTGTTTTCCGCCTCTGACGCTTCTGCCGTTCCCGGCATTCCTTCTGCTGTCTGCGATTCGCTAATTTCCGGCATTCCTTCTGCTGTCGGCATTTCGCCCGTTTCCGGCATTCC
>JAILQK010000009.1 GCA_024699045.1 Lachnospiraceae bacterium
GCCTTACAGACAAGAGATATGCCCCTGCTGCAGGGAACCGTCCTGTTCACTGCCCTGCTCATCGCGCTCGGCAATATACTCGCCGACCTGATAAACACACTTCTAAATCCGAGGCTCAGAGTCTGATGAAAAAAACTCAAAAGCAAAATACCGGATCTGATATACTTCGCCGTATCCTGCATAATAAAACCGCCATGATCTCAGGGATCATCATCCTGATCATCATAGCCCTTGCCGTACTGGCTCCGATCCTGTCCGATTATGACGAGACAAGTCAGGATCTCCTGAAAAGACTTATGCCGCCCGGTAACGGTCATATTTTCGGTACCGACGAATTGGGAAGAGATGTGTTTACCCGGATATTTTACGGTACACGGGTCTCGCTTATGATCGCCCTCATCCCGACGGCGCTGGCAGTGATCCTGGGTGCCGTCGCAGGGATATGCGCCGCTCAGTTTCGCGGCGCGGCAGACTTTATCATAATGCGTATCGCAGATGTGATGCTTGCCATTCCCGGAATGCTTTTAGCCATGGTTGTGCTTTATACACTTGGAGGCTCTCTGGCTTCGGTGATCATCTCTCTTGTCCTTGTCGAATGGGGTGGGATCGCAGTCGTTGTAAGAACCGCAACTCTTGAGATCCGGGAATGTGAGTTTATTGAGGCCGCCGTTTCCACAGGCGCCGGCAGACTCCGTGTGATAATCAGACATATACTGCCCAATCTGGTGCCGACACTTATCGTCTTATTCACGCTGAATATTCCCTCTTCTATCCTGTCGGAAAGTGCTCTCAGCTTTTTAGGCATAGGCATCCAGCCTCCGCAGGTATCTCTGGGGCTTATGGTCGGCGTTTCGAGACAGTACTTATTTCAGTCGCCGCATCTTGCACTGGCGCCTGCATGCATGATCATGATACTGGTGCTCTCGTTCAATTTCCTTGGAGATGCGCTCAGAGACATTCTGGATCCTGACAGGAGAACGCTATGAAAGACACTCTGCTGGAACTCAAAGATCTCACCGTTTCTGTCCGACAGGAAAAAAAAGAGATCCCCATAGTCAAAGGCGTGGATATCGTTATCCCGAAAGGGCAGATCGTAGGCCTGGTCGGTGAGTCAGGCTGCGGCAAAAGCATGACCGCCAGATCCATAATGGGTCTTCTGCCTCCGTCAGCCGGAGTAAGCGGACAGATCCTGTGGCACGATACTGACGGAACCGTTACCGATCTTACCGGGCTTCGGGAAAATAAACTCCGAAAAATGTGCGGGCCTAAGATCGGAATGATCTTCCAGGAGCCCATGACCTCCTTAAATCCTATGATGAGGATCGGTGATCAGGTTGCGGAAGTGCTTCTTATTCACAAGCTGGTCAAAAACCGTGCAGAAGCGGCTGAGAAAGTGATCCGGCTGCTTGGCGAGGTGGGCATTTCCGATCCCGGACTGCGCTATCGCTCCTATCCTCATGAGCTTTCCGGAGGGATGCGACAGCGTGTCATGATCGCCATGGCCGTAATATGTGAGCCCGATCTCCTTATCGCCGATGAACCTACCACCGCTCTTGACGTTACGGTAGAAGCACAGATCCTTAAGCTTATCCGCAGGATGTGCGGCTCCTATCACATGAGCGCGATCATGATCACTCATAATATGGGCGTAGTCTCCGAGATATGCGACAGTGTATATGTGATGTACATGGGAAGGATAATGGAGAGAGCTGCCGTCAGTCAGCTTTTTGAAAGGCCTTTGCATCCCTATACTAAGGGCCTGCTCTCTTCCATTCCAAGGATCGGGGCAAATCCGGAATACCTTGAGACCATCCCGGGGAATATCCCGGAGCTTGGTAAGGAAGCCGTCGGCTGTGATTTTTGCATCCGTTGCAGTGAGGATGAACACAGATGCTTTTTTGAACACCCTCAGGAAGAAGATGCCGGCGAGGGACACTTTGTCAGCTGCTTCTCCTGGAAACGAGGTGAAAGATGAGCGAACAGATCCTGTTATCAGCCGATAAAGTCACAAAAAGTTTCCCGCTTGGAAACAGGAAGCGGCACATTGCCGTAAACAACGTAAGCCTGGAGATGTATCGGGGAGAGACACTTGCGCTTGTCGGCGAATCGGGCTGCGGCAAGAGCACACTGGCTAAGCTCCTTATGCGGCTGACCGATGCAGACAGCGGCAGGGTCTTCTTTGACGGAACAGATATATCCGCTCTTTCCGGGCGTGCTCTAAGACCCTACCGCCGGAAAATGCAGATGGTTTTTCAGGATCCCGCTTCCTCCCTGAACCCGCGTATGAATATTCGGGATATAATCGCGGAGCCTCTAGAGGTTTGGCACATATGTAAAAGCCGGAAAGAAACAGACGAACGCGTTAAAGAACTTTTGGATCTTGTCGAGCTTAAAGAGAGTTACCTCTCAAGGTTTCCACATCAGTTCTCAGGCGGTCAGAAACAGCGTATCGGGATCGCCAGGGCACTGGCCTTAAACCCTGACCTCCTGGTTTGCGATGAATCCGTATCGGCTTTGGACGTCTCCGTGCAGGCGCAGATCCTCAACCTCCTGAAGCGCCTGAAAAAAGATCTGGGACTCTCCTGCCTGTTCATCAGCCACGACCTCTCGGTAGTGAATTTCATCGCCGACCGGGTCTGCGTGATGCGCGCCGGAGAGATATGCGAGACAGGCGATGTCTCCGCCATCTATTCATCTCCCACCCACGACTACACAAAGTACCTCCTCTCCTCCATCCCACGTACCAGAGGTATGGGAAACCAGGTGGACCCGGGGGACGGAGTCATGGGGTCATAGCTGTGAACCGGTAGTATGGACCTGCGGTATGGACCTGCGGGACGGTGTCGAGGGGTCATTATTATGTCAGATTTCAGAGAATTTATAGCAAAAATCAAAGATGATTACGATTATGGTACCTATATAGCGACCTTTAGATCGCTGTTTATCACGATCTTGTTCACCATATACAACGGGATCCTCGGAAGCATTCATTCCTCCGTATGGTACGTCAGTATCTGTCTTTATTACAGCCTGCTCATCCTGCTCAGGTTCAGCATAACCTTTATAGAGCATCTGGCAAAAAAGAACCAGGATCTGTCTGAAGCCTTTCGCAGAAACAGTTTTATTATCCTCTCGGTATTCTTGATCATACTGAATATATGTCTGATCGGCCCCTTTGCTTTGATGGTCAAACAGGAAAGTCCGGTCAATATGACACTGATACCCGCCATTGCCATGGCAGCCTATACTTTTTATAAGCTTACGATGTCGGGTATACATTTTAAGAAAAGCAGACAGAGCCAGGATGTGCTCATACGGCTCGCACGGCTTATAAACCTGATCGATGCGTTGTTCTCCATTGTCGTGCTGCAGACCACGCTCATTATGGTCGCATCGGGAAGCAGCAACATGTTCCCTGTTGCTGCTCTATCGAGCGCCATGATCTGGGTTTTTATTATGATCTTATCCATCCGGAATATGGTTGTCGAACTCCGAAGATAGCGAATGACCCCTGGGGACGGTGTCAGGGGGTCATAGCTTTGGACCGGCTGTGTGAACCCTGGGGACGGTGTCAGGGGGTCATTTACTCCCGCTCCCGATCGCTACCCGATCCCGCTCCCGATCGCTACCCGATCCCGATCCCGCTCCCGCTCCCGATCCCGCTCCCGATCGATCAGACGATGATCTCAGATGCGTCTTTAACTACCTTTGCATCTGCCGGAACAACCCCCTTTAATGACTGTGAAAGCTTTTCAGCGGTCTTTCCGATATTACTCCCGCCTGAAGTGGCAAATATATGAAGTGTCTTTCCCGTCCAGTCATAATCCTTTGCAAATGTATGGATCACTCTGGGGGCCTGCCCGTACCAGATCGGAAAACCAAGATAAACGGTATCATATTTATCGAAATCCTCGATCCTGGCCGCAACCGGTACATCCTTGCCCCCGATCTGCTCACGGTTGCATCTTGAAACAGGATTCATAAAGTTGATATCGGATTTCGTATAAGGCTCCCTGGGAACTATCTCAAAAACCTCCGCGCCGATCTTTTCCGCAAGCCCCTTTGCAACCCCGGCCGTCTTACCTCCTGCGCTGAAATATGCTACCAATGTGCTCATGTTATTTCCTCCTTTTCGTTCTAAGGTTTTTATTGATCATGCGTGCGGATCCGGAAACCCGCATGGATATGCATTGACTACTCTATTGTAAGACTTGCTATGTATTCAGAGTCCTCCGGTATTTCTATTCCGGGATCGCTCACCGTTACTTTCGCATTTCTTCCCAGCTCTTTTACGCCCAATAAAAAATGACATATCGCAATACCTACATCGATCTTCTGAAGATCGCCGGTCACTTCATTGTCATATCCCTTATCCTTCTTTTCGTAGAAATGGTAGATCCCATCCTTGACGATGATCCTCCAGGGCTGCTTATTCACGGCTGAGGGCGCCCATCGGACCATTTCAAAAACATCAGCCATATCATCCGCGGGTGTATACGCCTTCCCCCATTCACCGTCAAAGAAAAGCCTGTCTCCGGAGATACGGGAATCAGCTCTTATTCCCTTTCGCATCATGGACTCCTTGATGGATCTCTTCTTTGAAGGATACCCCAGAGGACTTACACATGGCATCATTTCTCCGTCCCTGACTCCCGCCGCAGTTTCAAAAACTTCCCGCTTCATCGTCCCACCTATCCATACGGTTCCTATTCCCAATGTCCAGGCATGCAGGACAAGTTTTTCAAAGGAATAACCGAATGCCACGTCTGCATAGGGCTTTTTCCCGACTTTGCCCGCCACATATAGACTTTCACCCGAAAGGACCGGGCTTGACAAGCCATGCTCCTTCGCGTCCAGGAGCACAAATTCAACCGGGATACCAAATGGGTTGCTTGTATTTTCCGAATTACTTAAATACTCTTTGATATCACTCATGTGCTGATCGCTTAAAGGCGTCTCATCAAAGGTTCTTACACTCTTCCTGCTTTTGATCGTATCCAATAATTCATTCATTTCATTTCCTCATTTTCCGCTGACCCGAAGCACCTCTTATCGGAGGCCCGACATGTAACAGTTCATCCGCTGCGCTCAGTACTTTCCGTAACTACACGACCTTCCTGTCCTTCATGAGGCTTTCGACCTGCTCACGTTTTTCATACAAAACACACCCGCCGTCATGATCGTCCAGCAGGATATCTCCGCTCTGCAATGCCACGAACAAAGGCGAATGAATAGCCTCACGAAGCGAGGTATTTTTGATGTTTACGTCAGAATACGGTGAAAACGGACACGGTTCTGCTCCGCCATGCGAGTTAATATGGAAAAAGCCTCTGCCTGCAGCCACACATCCGCCTGAGCTCTTCTCGTCTCCAGGGAATGAAATATATACCATTTCCGGTCGCTCTTCCCTTAACCTCGCGATCTCGGTATTAAGATAATATCTTTCGGCCTCTCCCGGAGCCAGCTCCTCACTCTCCTCTGTGACCGGGACAAACTCCACATAGATCACCGCTTTACACCCTCTGTCTGCCAGTTCGTTTATAAAATCATCCGAAGTAACTTCCCGGATGTTTTCCGTCGTGACTGTTACGGAAGCCCCATAAATAAGGCCTCTCTTATTCAGTTCATCCATGTTGTTTATCAGACGATCGTAGATCCCGGCGCCTCTTCTGGTATCGGTAACCTCTTTTTTCCCTTCGATGCTCATTATGGGAATAAGATTACGGCTTTCATCGAACAGATCAAAATAACGTTCATCGATAAATGTTCCGTTAGTAAAAATCGGGAACAGTATGTTTTTCTTCTTGCCGGCTGCTTCGATCACACCCCTGCGAAGCATCGGTTCTCCTCCCGCAAGCAGGATAAAACTGATCCCCAGCTCATCAGCTTCGTCAAATATCCTGAGCCACTCTTCATCCGTAAGCTGGCTGACCGGCTCGGAATCAACAGTTGCATGATTACATCTGGAATAACAACCTGCGCAGTGAAGATTGCATTTACTCGTTATGCTTGCGATCAAAAAAGGCGGAATATGGTCTTTGTTCTTTTCTGCTGCCTTGCGCTTCCTTGAGGCCTCCCTGCTCGCCCCTGCAAAACTGAGCATGAACGCGCTCTCTTTCGGATTCTTAAGAGTTGCCTTAACGGCATCAGCGACGACCCTCTCAACACCTCTTGTCATGTATTCCTGAACATCAAACGCTTTTTCCATAAACGAACCTACCCCTCCAAAAACAAATACAACAGTCTGTAGAGCTCCCCGGCTTCTTTTTCGTTGAGTGCAGATGAATTTGCTGCCATCTTCATGGGAATATCCTTGCACTTCTCCTTAAGTGCATTGCCCTCCGGAGTGATGCCGATAACCGTGACGCGCTCATCCTCAACCGATCTGTCCCTCGTCACGTACCCTGCCTTTTCAAGTCTCTTTAAGAGCGGGGTAAGCGTACCCGCATCGAGGTGAAGGATGCTCCCGAGTTTCCCGACATTAATGGTCTCATGCTCCCAAAGGACCATCAGGACCACATACTGGGTATAGGTAAGCCCCAAAGGTTTCAGATAAGGGGTATACTTTCCCACGATCTTCCTGCCACATGCATACAAAGGGAAGCATAACTGGTTTTTCAATAAAAGCTGTTCATATTCCTGTGCCATATATAATACCTCTCGATGTTTATCTTTTGTGATATTATATTTCGCACAATATGAATTGTCAAGAAGAAGTACTATTTGGACCTGGGGGACGGTGTCAGGGGGTCATTTTTGTTGACCTAAACTGGATCTGTGCAGACCTTAGGGACGGTGTCAGGAGACCAGTTTGTCACAAATATCCGTCTCTATTGAAAAAGGAAACAAATCTACCGGGTCCTTCTCTCCTTGGTCAAAGATAAACATCTATCCAAACATTCAATAAATGAACTTTACTCATCAGCCTTTTTCACCCTTGCCGCTCTGGTATCACCTTTATCGCAAATAAATATACATATAAAAAGGTGACAAAAGATTCTTTTCTTTGTCACCTTTAACTTTGTCATCTTTGTAATTCTTTGAAGTCCTATGTCAGCGTTGTCATAAGTAAAAATCTCTGGATAATTTGTACAGGGCAAACACCCCTTTAACTTGCTTTCATCGGACAAGTTAATGAGAAAGGATCAGAATGGAAAACACATACAAAGGATTATGATCCCCTGACTCCGTCCCTTAGGTCCACTCTGGTCCACCCGGGTCCACTCACGTCCAAAAAATGACCCCCTGACACCGTCCCCCAGGTCCAATGACCCCCTGACACCGTCCCTCAGGTCCACCCGGATTCATCTCAGCCTTCCCGGGATATATGTATGTCCGTGATGGCGCATTGGTCACCGGTGAGCGCGATGTAGAAATCATCCACATCATCGAGGACTGTGGTGACACTGCGGACAGCGAGGTTCAGGTTCTCAGTCTCCATGACGATCCTTTTGCCTTCCCTGCTGATCTTAACGGTGCAGTATATCCCCTGCTTGTTCAGTTCTATCCATTCCTTCCAGCCCGCAAAATCAGATCCTTTTTCAACCGTCATCTGATTCTCGGCATGCTCATCGGACTCCCAGTTCTCACCGTCGATACGAAACAGCATATAGCGGCAGAATCCTTTGCCCTTAGTCTGTCCGTCTTCCGAAGAGAACAAACAGATATACGGACAGTTCCATACCAGTCTTGCAGTAGGCAGACTTTGTGAATGGAAAGTAAGCGTCAGTCCCTGATCCAGGGGAACAGTCCGTGAAAACTCGGAGCACCAGTTGTCTATCTGGACATTCGGTATATCTCCCTGAGGCTTATCCTTTATGAAACTGATCTCCTCAGCGATACGGGGAATGCCCTCCGTACCGATCTCCGCTACATCCTTTGTTATGAATATATTATGGATACGACAATTCTCTCCGCCTATGGAAATATAGAGGAACCGTGAAGTATCAGGCAATGCCAGGATCACACTGATAGTCCGTTCTTCATCCATGATCTTTACCATGGCATGATCCTTATACCGGACAGCATAGATCTCGTATCTCTGTCCGTCCATGGTATCGCGCTCGTTTGACGCCTCAAAGCTCGCAGACCTCTCACCTGTGGTAACCTGTGTCTTTCTTACACTCCCCTCTTTGATCTGCCCGTCCATTCGTATCTGTGCATACTCGTAGTACAGGATATTCCTGTTGTTCTCCTCACCCTCATGCACCTTTCCGTCGAGGGAATCAAATAGAATAAGTGATGGCAGACTCTGATCGTCCGGAACACCGTCATCAGGCTGACTGCAGAAACTCAGACGGGTCGCCTTCTTATCGATCAGGATACCGTCAGAGCAGTCATTATAGATTGACTTGCATCTCAGGATATCGGAAGGAATATCAACCCCGTTCTCCTTTTCCTGCATATTATAATCCGTATCCCGGTCGATCAGTTTAAGCATGACCTTAGCGTATTCCGGATCAAACTGAGTGCCTATGCCCTTAACGATCTCCTCTCTTACGATATGCTGAGGTATGGCATTACGATAGCTTCGGTTGGAAGTCATCGCATCGTAGGCATCTGCCACGGCGATGATCCTGGCATGTTTCGGAATGTCGTTGCCACTCAATCCCTCGGGGTAGCCCTTTCCGTTATAACGCTCATGATGATAGCGGGCACCTATGCTGAGCCACGGTGAATTACGGATACTTGAAAGGATCTGACCTCCTGTAACGGGATGCATCTTTATCTGCTCAAACTCCTCGTCCGTAAGACGACCTTTTTTGGCAAGTATCTCAATAGGCACCCCGATCTTTCCAACGTCATGCAAAAGTGCCGCAAAATAGACCTGATCACATTCCTCCGCGGAAAGCCCCGCCTCCTTGGCGATGTCCAATGAATACTCGGCCACCCTGCGGGAATGACCGTTTGTATACCGGTCCTTTGCATCGATCGCACTTGCAAGAGCCTCTGCCGTCTGTTCGAACTGTTCGCGGTCCGCCTCCTGTTTTTTCTGGATCCTTCTCAGTTTTCCCCTGAAGAATAAACTCACTCCCAACCCCACCAGAAGCAGAGAAAGGATCACCAGAGCGACCATAAACCATATCTGCTCGTAAATCGCCTTTTCCTTGACTATCCGGACCATTATCTGTTTATTACCGCGTCCCATCGCATCCTTAAGCTGAAGCACAAAACTATAATTTCCGCCACGAAGGTTCGTGTAATCCACCGGATCCAGATTGCTTCTCAGTACCGTGGTATTCGTGGTATCAAAACCTTCCAGCATATAGCTTACAAGCGGATCGCTCAGAGAATAATTGAACACAAAGCTTGGAACCGTCAGCTTTGATGTATCAGAAGGTATCGTAAACTTTCCCGACTCATCCGGATAGACCCTTTCTCCGTCGACTTCAAGATAAGGT
>JAILQK010000021.1 GCA_024699045.1 Lachnospiraceae bacterium
CACATCAAGCGATACATATCCGATCGCGCCGGGAGTGGCGGCAACCTTTGCAAGTACCGCACCTGTAGAATCAAGCTCCTGTGCATAGGCACATGCATCCTTTATATCCATAAGCTCCTCAAAAGCGTCTCTGGTTCCCGACCCGGCCTCTCTGCCGATGACAACGACAGGCTGATCTGCTCCGCCAAGCTCACTCCAGTTTGTTACCTCGCCCTTATATACCTTAACAAGGTCTTCTGCGGAAATATCCGTTATACTGTTAGCTTTATCGATTATCACCGCTATGCCATCGATCGCAACTATGTTTTCCACAGCCCCGTTTGCTTTTTCGTCATCCTTTAAGCTCCTTGATGCATTGCCGATGTCAACCGATCCGGAAGCAAGCGATTCGAGCCCTGCTCCTGATCCGGTATATTCTATGGTGACCGTAACTCCCGGATTTGCTTCCATAAAACTCTCTGACATTGCTTCGCACAGCTTTTCCATGGAAGTCGAACCTGCCAGGGAGATCGTACCGTTTAGGGAAGTGTCTTCGGCAGTCGTATCCGCGACCTTCGCTTTGTCGCCATCTGCCTCCGTATCATTAACATTGCTTTCCGCAGTAACCGGCTTTGTTCCAATACTGCCCGTTCCACCGCAACCGCTTACCGTTGCCGCCAATAAACTTAAAATTGCCACACCTGCTATAAATCTTTTTTTCATTGATCTGATCCTCATTTCTTTTCTGGTTTTTATATTATTCTTTGTTCGTTGCAACAAAGCGATGATATTCCCGTGATGTAAAATCCATAACCAGAAATCTGTAAAACATGAGTAAAAGATTGTAAAGCGGATACGATCTGTACCGGAAATGATTTTCAGCGATGTGCTATTGTTGAAAAATTATAGATCCTTGCACGGGTTTCCGATTGCTCACGCAGGAATTCATGATTATACAGATATATTATTCCCCCGAAAAAGCCCATGAAAACCGCAGGGTATGCTATAAAGCATAGGAGCCACTCTGTTTGAGGGAAAACCAGTCTGCCCGCCAAAAGCCATACAGCCGTTCCGATCCCTGAGTACACCAGCACCATGAGTCCTATGAACAATTTGTTTTTCAGTGTGTTTTTTATACCGAGTGAACTCACCTTCTTCCAGATCACATTCATGTCGATCACCTCCTGTTTCAAGGCTATCAAAGCAATGTAAAATCTGTTATACGAAAAACGTAAAGAGAAGGTAAAATTTCGAGATATAGGACAGCGCTTTTCCGCTATCAGTTTATCAATTTGGGGATTAATTATCCTTTTACTATCGGGGTTAGATACTGCTAACCCGGTATCATTATAACACGCCCCGTTTTATGGGGCGTGCCATACACTAAGCGAATTTATGTCCTGGCATACACCAGTATTCCAGCATATTTTTATACAGATCCTTTAATTCCCACCAGGTTGTTCCGTACACCGCTGTCTTAAGCGTTCCATCCAGTTTCCTGACGGTCTCTTTCGTACTGACACTGGATTCTATTTTCCCCTTTAACTGCCCTTCATCATCCTTTTCGTACTCACATCTCCGGATGCTGTTGGTATCCCTGACCATACCGAACCATCTGCCGTTTTTAAGCTTTACATCGATGATATTCATGGCATGTCCCGAGACTCCGTAGCTGACAGTTCCCCCGTCTTTTATCGTTGATCTTATATCATGAAGAAAGCACATTTCCGGTCTGGTATAGATTCCTTTGGGGTTAGTCTCCATTATGATCTTATTTCTGAATCTCGCTTCCCTTTCCCAGAACTTAAGAACCTTTTCAAATCTTTCTACGGAGGTTTGCGGCTCCCTCTTAAACGGCTCATAGATCACTGCCTTCTCTTCGACATACTTAATGATAGCCGCTATATCCGCTTCCGCCTCAAAAAACTCTTCAATATGTCCGATGACTGCAAACGGATCTTTATAATCCTTTCCGTCATCCAGGACCACTAAATCATCACCGTTTAGATTTCTGCGCACCTTTTCAGCCATTTCATCGGGATCGACAGAATACTGTTTTTCCATTTTTTCACGAAGAGTATTGATATCCGCTTCAGATGCATTATATTTACTTTTCAGGCTTTCCAAAAGCTTATCAAATGCCTCACGGTATGTATCCATTGTTTCTTTCACGACTTCCTTTACACATGCCGTTATCTTATTGCGATAAACCTCTTCGTCTTCCTGTACATTATCCTGTTGACCATCCTGTTCCGGCCCCTCTGCTCCATTATTTCTTTCTCTCTGCTTTGTTTCCTTCTCGATCCTTGTCCAGACAAAGGACTGTAACCATAACGGCACCCCTTTGAGCATAAGACGCGGTCTCAGGTCATCTATCTCATCGTCCTCAGGTTTTTCATGTTTCTCCAGTTCCTTGTAATCGGCTTTATCCCTGGATGATATGTCCCGGTGTCCTGTGATGTGAATGATCATTTTGCGCGGATCGCCGTTCGTGATCTCCGACTGCATTTTCTCAAGCCTTCCGTCCTCTTTTACTTTAGATCTGCCGTGAACGAGTCCAGCTGCTGCCACAGCTTTTTCCAGGAGCTGTACCCATATGCAGTCCTCTCCCATGCCTCCGCCCGGATCGTAGTCTTTTCTTACCCGTATATAGACGGGTTTCATCCTTACATCATCATTTGCTAATTTGTCCTCATTGTCCATTCTCCGATTGTTCTTATCCAACCCCACATACAGTCTGACTAAAACCGTTCCGTCTCCTGCATCATAAAACATCTTTTTGATAAGCTCAGGATCCGTCTGGATAACCGCGGCTATGGCTGAATGGAAATAACAGTCTCCGGCCCATCCCTGCTTCACATCATTAAGATTGGGTTCATGAAGGAATAGCGGGATGTCCTTAACATTGCTTTCCATGGTGTCATCCTCGGAATATTTGACATAGACAGCCGGTTGTTCCATCGCCACTTTATACTCTGCCTGTGTCATCTCCTGCCTAAGATCTCCTCTCCCCATACTGTCCACTTTATCAAGCATGTTCAGGAGTCCTACGACGACCGGATCATCCAGTCTCATCTCGGTATTTTTACTATCAAAGCATCTGTTGGCATCCTTTCTGAATTTATCCAGAAAAGCCATTTCCATCTCCGTAGTATCGGTGGTAACGGCTATCCTGACCTTTATATAGTTGCCCATAGCCTCCAGTGCACTCCTTAACTGCGGCGGATAGGCATTCTCTTCTTTTCCTTCCAGCAGTGTATTGAGATTATCATACATCTCCTTAAAAACGTTCTTTGTGGCATCATCATAGTATCGGGTAACCTCCACCGGAGGAACTTCATCCACCCCTGACGGGATAATGATCGGAACTCCGGGAACATAGTTTTTTACCTCCTCAGGAAGGCGCTGCAATCTTTCCACCGCTTCATCATACTTTACTTCCCCGTGATCCATGGTCCGGTTTCCGCCCTTAAGCCAATGCGTAAAGCGAATGATCTTCCTTAGTATCCAGGGTGATGTCATGGGGGATCCTTCTGCATTCACCGCCCACATATGCTGATTTGAATAGTGCTCTGCCTGAGCCCGAAGATCATCTGCGTCAAATGCCCTCTCCTCGGCTATATTACGCAGTTTGAGTATCGGTTCCAGTGTTTCGTCCTGCCCCATGATGGTTTTTCCATTAGCATCCTTATGTTCATGACGAAGGCTTTCGCGTCGTTTCAGCTCATCCGCTTCCGCCCTTAACTGTTCATTCCGGCGATCGCTTTTCAACGCCTGCTCTACATTGAGAAGACGTTTCCTTTCCCAAACCACCCCCGCTCTCGCGGCAAGCACCTCCAGGACCTGGCCCAGCTCATTGTCCTTACATCTTTTTTGAAGGGCGCAGATCTGCTCGCGCTTTTCGTAGATCGCCCTGTCACTCAGGTTTTTTATCGTCAGATCCGCAACAAGAGCCTCCGCCTCCCTTTCTATTTCCTCATCCGTCTTAACCTCATTGTATTCGGCCTTATCCGGAGATTCCTCTTTCCCTGCTATATATTTGGGTTTGCTCAGGTCCGACAGTGCCTTCATTCTTTCCCGATAAGCCTTAAGATCCTCCTCATAGGTTTCAAGCCTTCTCTTTACTTCCTCATGACTTTGATCGGTGTCCACCCCTCCTTCACGGGTGATATGACCTATGATAAGGAGATCCTCCTGCAGGCGTCTTATGATCTCCTCGGATCCTATCGCAGCATCCGCCAGTTCTATCTGTCTGTCGGACTGCTCCATATAATATGTGTTTTCACTCTCTCTGCGGGTCTTTCCCGCCTGTACCACTATCTCCAGCTGGTCCATAAGCTCAGGAAGAAGCTTCAGGTCCTTTTGGATATCATCCCCTGTAAGATCCAGAACCTCCAGATTTCTGGCATGACCCACTACTCCCAGCTTTCCCCTTGCGTCTATATGCCGCGTTCTCCATATGAAATCATCCATTCGTGCCGTGATCCCTCTTTTTTCAAGTTCTTCACTGCGCTTTCTGAGTTTTTCCTGTAGAGAAAGTCTGTCTTTATCCGCTCCGTCCCTAATAAGAGCTTTTGCATATTTCTTTATGGTGTTATTCCCCAGATAATTCATTGCTCCGCCTGCAAACTGCACCAGTCCTCCTTCGGCCTGCCAGAGCATTTCGGAAAGATACCTCTGATGAGCACTGTTGTTTTTATCGGTTTTCCTTCCTATTTCACTGTTTTCGTGCCCACGGTAATACCCGTCGGTCATGATCCTCTTCTTCAAGCGGTAATA
>JAILQK010000108.1 GCA_024699045.1 Lachnospiraceae bacterium
GAGGGACAGGCTCAGGATCAAGGAGGCTGAATCCAGGCTCAGGAATATGAGGCCGGATGCGGTCATCGCTTCCAAAAAGATGCGGCTTCTTGATATGGAGGATGCCCTGAAAAGGCTCATGGCGGAGCAGTTGTCGCAAAACAGACTGGGGCTTACGGATACAGGCAGAAGGCTCAGGGATGCCATGACCAAAAAGCATTCCGACAGGAAACATGAAGTAGCCTTATATGCGGAAAGATTAAAACGGATATCCCCTCTGGAAAAGCTCACAATGGGATATTCCTTTGTCACCGACGATACGGGCAGGAATGTCAGGGATGTAACGAAAATAAAAGAAGGTGACGGGATAAACGTGTACATGTTGAACGGAAAGGTTAGTGCCGATGTCAAAAGAGTCGAAAAAAATGACGATTGAGGAAAGCTTTGCGTACCTTGATGAGGTGATCCGGAAGATGGAGGATCCCGATATTTCGCTGGAGGATTCTTTTTCCCTTTACGAGAAGGGAATGAAGGTCCTTAAGGAGGCAGGCATGGCTGTCGATGAGGTCGAGAAAAAGGTCAGGCTGATAGATGAGGAAGGCCGGGAAAGTGAGACAGACGATCAATGATGAAAGGATCAGGGATGAAAAGCACGAAGGAAACGGCAGAAGAGATAATCTGCAAGTATCTGCCGGAAGAGAAGGGATACCCGTCCACGGTTGCCTCGGCGATCAATTATTCCGTCAAAGTAGGAGGTAAAAGGATACGCCCGATCCTTATGTATGAGACTTATAAGATGTTTGGCGGTGACGGGGAGGTCATCGAGCCGTTTATGGCATCGATCGAAATGGTGCATAATTATTCGCTCGTGCATGATGATCTGGAGGCCATGGATAATGATGAATTCCGCAGAGGCCGCAAGACTACCCATGTGATCTACGGAGAAGGGATGGCGGTGCTTGCGGGAGACGGTCTTTTGAACCTTGCGTTCGAGACTGCGCTGAAAGCTTTTGATACCAAGGGAGCTGATAAGGAAAGATGCATCCGCGCGCTCAAGCTCCTCGGAGAGAAATCCGGACTCGGCGGGATGGTAGGAGGGCAGGCCTGTGATGTGGACGCCGAGCAGAAGAAGAAACAGATCGATATCGATGAGCTTACATATATCCATGAGCATAAGACCGGCGCTTTGATACAGGCGTCGATGATGATAGGGGCTATCCTTGCGGGGGCTTCGGATGAAGAGATCGAAAAGATCTCCGAGATCGCTCTGCTTGTAGGGACCGCTTTTCAGATCGAGGATGATATCCTCGATGTGGAGGGGGATGAAAAACTGATCGGGAAAAGCGTAGGCTCCGATGAACGAAACAATAAGATAACCTATGTTACCTTAAAGGGCCTCGATGAGGCAAAGAAGGATGCACGGGAGATGTCTGAAAAAGCGATAGAGCTGTACGAGAGCTTTGATCAGGAAAATGAAGCGTTGAAAGAACTGATATTGTCGATGATAGGCAGGACGAACTGAGGACGGAGCGTTGATACTCGACAGGATACATAAGGAAAACGATATTAAAAAAATATCAAAAGCGGAGCTTCCGAGACTCGCCGGGGAGATCCGAAGGTTTCTCATAGAAAAGGTCAGTGAGAATGGGGGGCATCTGGGGAGCAACCTCGGGGTGGTCGAGCTTACGATCGCCCTGCACCGGCAGCTTACCCTGCCTAAGGATAAGATCATTTTCGACGTGGGCCATCAGGCTTATATCCATAAACTCCTGACGGGAAGACGTGAAGGCTTTGACAGCCTGCGACGCTTCGGGGGGATGAGCGGATTCCCCAAAAGAGGCGAGAGTGAATGTGATGCCTTTGATACGGGACATTCCAGCACCTCTATATCTGTAGGGCTCGGACTGGTAAAGGCCAGGGACCTCCAAAAAGAAAACTATACGGTGGTCTCGGTCATAGGTGACGGGGCGCTTACCGGAGGTCTGGCATATGAGGGTCTCAATAATGCGGCCAAGCTCAGGACGAATTATATAATCATCCTGAATGACAACGATATGTCAATTTCCGAGAATGTGGGGGGGATGTCCAGATATCTGCAGGGAATAAGGACTGCCGAAGGCTACCAGAACTTTAAGATAGGTCTCGAGGAGTTTCTGCTGAAGAGTATGCCAAAGAGCGGAGAAAAGGTGGTTGACAGTCTCAAAAGACTTAAGAGCTCGATGAAACAGCTGGTAGTTCCCGGGATGCTTTTCGAGGACATGGGGATCACTTACCTTGGACCGGTAGACGGACATGACATCACGGCGCTTGAAAAAGCGATAAATGAGGCGAAGAAGATCAAGCATACGGTAATGATACATGTATGCACGCATAAGGGGAAGGGCTACGGGCCGGCGGAGCGCCATCCGGCCAGATTTCATGGCACCGGGCCTTTTGATATAGAAACCGGGCTTCCAAAGAGCAATTCCGGTAAGGCGAGCTATACCGACGTGTTCTCAACGGTCATGATAAAGCTTGCGGCCCGTAATGATAAGGTCGTGGCGATCACGGCAGCAATGCCTGACGGTACGGGCCTTAAGCGATACAGGAACATCTATCCCGAGAGATTCGCGGATGTCGGAATAGCTGAAGGTCATGCGGTGACTTTCGCGGCAGGGCTTGCAGCGGGAGGGATGAGACCGATAGTGGCGATATATTCATCATTCCTGCAGAGAGCATATGATGAGATCCTTCATGATGTATGTATAGGCAACCTTCCGGTCATATTTGCGATCGACCGTGCCGGGATCGTCGGCGCGGACGGGGAAACACATCAGGGAGTGTTCGACCTTTCCTTCCTGTCCACAATGCCGAATATGACTATCATGGCCCCAAAAAACAAATGGGAGCTTTCGGATATGATGAAGTTCGCGCTGACTCTTGATTGTCCGGTGGCAGTCAGATATCCGAGAGCGACCGCTTATTGCGGTCTCCAGGAGTATCGAGAAGAGATCGACTACGGAAGGAGCGAGATGATCTTCGAGGAGGAGGATATCGCGATATTTGCCGTAGGAGCAATGGTGGAAACGGGAGAGCAGGTGAGGATGATCCTCAAGGAAAAGGGCTATTCCTGCACGCTGATAAACGCCAGGTTTGTCAAACCCATCGATGAGGATATGCTCCTCAGGATATCGGAGAGCCACCGCCTTATAGTAACGCTGGAAGATAACGTGCTTGCCGGAGGCTACGGAGAGCATGTAACGGAATACACGGAAATAAACAATCTGCGGACCGCAGTCTTAAATGTTGCTGTTCCGGACGAATTTGTGCCGCACGGCTCCATAGAGATCCTTAAGGAGAAGCTCGGTATGGATCCTGAGAGCGTTGCGGGGCGTATAATCAATAAACTCGGAAGCATGGAGGCGGACGATACACTGATCGCAGCAGGGGTTGGAACGGAAAGACCGGACAATAAGGATTCCGGGAAAAAGGATTCCGGGAAAAAGGATTCCGGGAAAAAGGATGTCTGACAAGAAACGTCTGGATCTGCTTCTTGTAGAAAGAGGTCTGGCGGACTCGAGAGAGCGCGCAAAGACCATGATAATGGAGGGCAATGTCTTTGTTGACGGTGTCAGGGAAGATAAGGCCGGCAGCAGTTTTCCGGATAAGGTATCGATAGAGTTCCGTGGTGAGAAGCCTAAATATGTGAGCCGTGGCGGACTCAAGCTTGAAAAGGCGCTGGAGGTGTTTCCGATCGATCTGACAGGGAGGATCTGCATGGACATCGGGGCATCGACAGGAGGTTTTACCGATTGCATGCTCACCAGGGGCGCAAAGAAGGTATATGCCATAGATGTCGGTTACGGTCAGCTCGCCTGGAGCTTGCGAAATGATGATCGCGTTGTCTGTATGGAGAAGACTAACTTCAGGTATCTTAAAAGCGGTGATATCCCGGAAGTTCCTGATTTTGCATCTGTCGATGTGTCTTTCATTTCACTTTCAAGGATTCTTCCGGCGGCAGCCGATATACTCTCCGGGGAAGCAGAGATGGTCTGTCTTATCAAGCCTCAGTTTGAAGCAGGGAGAGATAAGGTCGGTAAAAAGGGTGTGGTAAGAGATCCTTCGGTTCACAGTGAAGTCATGGAGAAATGCATAGGCTATGCCGAAGATAACGGCTTCAGGGTCTGCGGCCTGGATTTTTCTCCTGTCAAAGGTCCGGAGGGTAACATTGAATATCTGATGTATCTGGTGAAGGGCAAAGCAGTGAATGAGCCGGGCGGTATGAACGATACCGGAGCGATCATAGAGAGGGCGCACAGGGAGCTGGATCGATGAAGCATTTTTATATCATAGTAAATCCTACCAGAGATAACGGGCTAAAATCCGCACATGAGATTGAAAGTCACCTCAAAAAAAGAGGCTGTACATTCAGCACACACGTGACTGCGGAGAGTGTTGATCAGGACCGCTATACCGACAGCAGCCTGATCCCGGAGGATACGGATTGCATACTTGTGCTTGGCGGGGACGGTACCCTCATACAGGCGGCTAACGATGTGGCAGAGCTCGATATTCCCATTCTCGGGATAAATACCGGGAGAATGGGGTATCTGACCGATGTCGAGACGGACGATATCATCCCCTCTCTGGATGCGCTCATCGCTGATGACTTTACAGTTGATGAGCGGATGATGATAACCGGAGAACTGATGTCACATGACAGACCGGTGTCAGAATCAAGAGCCCTTAATGACATCGTGGTGCACAGACAGGGAATGATGCGCATCGTCGAATACAATGTATATGTAAATAATAAATTCTTGAAAACCTACAGGGCTGATGGTATCATTGTTGCTACACCGACAGGATCTACAGCGTACTCGTTGTCTGCGGGGGGACCCATAGTGGAACCCGGTTCTAAGATCTTTATCATCACACCTATCTGCTCTCATACATTAAGCAGCAGATCCGTAGTACTTTCATCGGAAGATGAGATTTATATTTCTACAGGCGGAAAGGATATCGCAGTCTATTTTGACGGGCGTAAGCCTACACTGCTCCCGGAGAACGGCGGAGTGAAGATCAGGCGGTCGGAAAAGGTCACCGGGATAGTGAGACTGCACGACGACAGCTTTCTTAATGTCCTTCAAAATAAATTCAAGGATACCATCTGAAAGGCATAGCATGCTCATAAGTGAAAAGGTCAAAAATCTTGCTCTCATAAAGGAAGCCGAAACCGAATTCGGCAGGGGGCTTAATATCATAACGGGAGAGACCGGCGCCGGCAAATCGCTTGTTATCGGCTCGGTGGAGCTCGCTCTCGGGGGGAAGGCGAAGGGCGATATCGTTCGCCGCGGAGAGGATGAGGCTTCGGTCGAGCTTGTATTTTCGGTCGATTCCGCACGTGAAAGGGCGGAGATCGAGGCGCTTGACGTTGAGGTCGATGACGATGACCTTGTCATAATGACGAGAAAGATACGTGACGGGCGGAGCACGGCCAGAGTGAACGGGAATGCGGTCAATGCATCGACCCTTAAAAAAGCGGCCTCTGTGCTCATAGATATACATGGGCAGCGTGACCAGGCGGGTCTTCTGGTTAAGAAGAATCTGTGCCGCATCCTTGACCGATATGCCGGAGAGGCCATGAAAGACCCGGCCGTAAAAGTTGCGGACCATTACAAAAAGTACAGGGAGATCGAGAGGGAGATCGAACAGGATATATCCGATCCGGAAGAGCTTAAGCGCAGGCAGGATCTCCTTGCTTTTGAGGTGGCAGAGATCGAGAAGGCTGAACTTGCAGAAGGTGAGGATGAGGAGGTAGAGGCCCGTTACTCGCTTATGAAAAACTCCAAGAAGATAGCGGAGAGTCTGTCGGAGGCACTGGGGATCCTTTCGGGGAATCCAGAGGGGAATGCGTCGGAGTACATAGGACGGGCTTCGGAGAGCCTTTCGGGACTGCAGGGCCTTGACGGAGCTATCGATGCGATGATCGGACAGATATCGGAGATCGAGGCCCTGACCGGAGATCTGTCGATCGCTTTAGGGGACAGGCTCAGGAGCATGGATTTTTCCGACGGAGATTTTTCGGAGACAGAAAAAAGACTCGATCTTATCAATCATATGAAGTCAAAGTACGGTAAGACGATAGGGGAGATATACGGCGCTTTGGAGGAGAAGAAATCCGAGCTTGAAAAGATCAATGATCATGACGCATATGCGGCGGGTCTTAAGTCAGAGTCGGAGAAGGAGAAAAAAGCGCTGATCAAAGCCTGTGAGAAGCTTTCGGAACTCAGGAAGGAAGCCGCTTTGAGTCTTCAGGAGCAGATGAGGGAAGCTCTGACCGATCTGAATTTTGACAACGTGGAATTCCGGATAGATGTCATACCGGATCCGGAGAAGCTGTCGGCTAATGGTTTTGATACGGTTGGATTTATGATCTCCCTGAACAAGGGAGAGAAGCTTATGCCGCTCGATGAGGTGGCGTCCGGAGGTGAGCTTTCGAGGATCATGCTGGCCTTAAAGACGGTGCTTGCGGATACGGATGACATACCGACGTTGATCTTTGATGAGATCGATACGGGGATTTCAGGCAGGACTGCGGAGAAGGTGGCAGAGAAGCTTTCTGTACTGGCAAGGAGCAGACAGGTGATAGCAATAACACATCTGCCTCAGATCGCGGCCATGGCGGATCATCATTTTGTCATAGAAAAGACCTCCGATGAGTCCTCGACTGAGACCGGGGTAAGGGAGATAAAGGATGAGGAATCCGTGGAGGAGCTGTCCAGACTGCTGTCGGGATCAGAGGTTACTGATGCCGTGAGGGAAAACGCCAGAGAGATGCTTTTGCTCGCGGAAAGATTTAAGAACCGGACATAGCCCCGGGGTGGTGGGGTTTTTCTTGATTATACCGTTATGATTATAGTAAAATAGAAATGTTTGGAAATGGCAGGGAAAGGGGATATCTTTCATGAAGAATATACTTTTTATTGCATCTGAGGGAGTACCTTTTATCAAGACCGGCGGACTGGCCGATGTGGTCGGATCTCTTCCCGCATGCATCGATAAGAGATATTTTGATGTACGGGTTCTTATGCCCAAATACATGTGCATGTATCAGGACAAAAAGGACATGATGAAGTACCTGACTCATTTTTATATGGACTATAACGGCAGGAATGAGTATGTGGGTGTACTTGAAGCCGAGTATGAGGGCATAAAGTATTATTTCATCGATAATGAATACTACTTTAACGGCGATAAGCCGTACGGTGATATCATCTATGACCTTGAAAAGTTTATATTCTTTGATAAAGCCTCACTTTCGGCGCTTCCGCTTATAGGGTTCAAGCCTGATATAATCCACTGCCATGACTGGCAGACGGGGCTTATTCCCGTATATCTTAAGGATTCCTTCAGGGGAGGGGATTTTTTCAAGGACATCAAATCGGTCATGACCATACATAATCTTAAGTTCCAGGGAACTTATGACGTCAAGACGATCAAGAGGCTTTCGGGACTGCCGGATTATTATTTCGCTCCCGATAAGCTTGAGGCATATAAGGATGCGAATATGCTCAAGGGCGGTCTGGTCTTTGCCGATGTCATAACAACCGTGTCCGAGACTTACGCCGAGGAGATCAAGACCGATTTCTACGGAGAAAAGCTGGACGGACTTTTAAGATCAAGGGCAAATGATCTCAGAGGGATACTTAACGGCATAGATTATACCGTATTCAATCCCGAGAAGGATAAGTTCATAGCAAAGGCTTACGATAAGAAGAACTTCCGTAAAGAGAAGGCGAAAAACAAGACGGCGCTCCAGCAGGAGCTCGATCTTGAGGTCAATGATAAAACAATGATGATAGGACTGGTCAGCCGCCTCACGGATCAGAAGGGATTTGATCTGATAGCATATGTTATGGAAGAGCTGTGCCAGGATAATGTTCAGATAGTGGTGCTCGGTACGGGAGATGAGAAGTATGAAAACATGTTCCGGTACTTTGACTGGAAGTACGGCAGCAAGGTGTCCGCAAACATTTTCTATTCCGAGGAGCTTTCGCATAAGATCTATGCGGCATCGGATGCATTTCTTATGCCAAGCCTCTTTGAGCCCTGCGGACTTTCGCAGCTTATGGCGCTCCGATACGGCACGGTGCCTATAGTCAGAGAGACCGGAGGCCTTAAGGATACGGTAGAACCGTACAATGAATACGAGGGCAAAGGGACAGGCTTTTCATTTACAAATTACAATGCCCATGAGATGCTTGGAGCCATCAGATATGCCGAGCGGATCTATTATGACCGTAAGCGTGAGTGGAATAAGATCGTCGACCGGGCGATGGAAGCAGACTTTTCATGGCATGTATCCGCGTCCAAGTATATGGAAATGTACGACTGGATGATAGGGTAGTCGGAATGCCTCATAAGAACCGGGGCTTCGGACAATGCATACAATTGATGATCAGATAGGGAAATGGATTAAAGACGCTTTCTTGGGAGGTATGATCCTGAGAGAGTGTCTTTTTCGATACAGCTTATGTATGCTGTCATACGGGTTGACCGGATGATCGGGTATATTGTAAATTCTTAATAGGGTGATACTATAATGGCTTTTGACGGAGTAACGGTCTGTGCCGCAGCCAGTGAGCTGCGGCATTTTCTGACAGACGGATATATTTCAAAGATATCGGAGCCCGAGAACGGGGAGCTGCTCATTACCGTAAAGACCAGAGATCACGGGGTGAAGCGGCTGCTCATTTCAACGAACGCCTCCGCTCCCTTTATCTGTCTTACGGACAGGAACTATACGGCACCTTTGCAGGCGCCGGCTTTTACGATGCTCTTGAGGAAGCATCTGCAGGGAGGAAGGATAATCTCGATCTCCCAGCCCTCGCTGGAACGGGTTATCATTTTTGAAGCAGAACACCGGGATGAACTGGGGGATATGGTCCGTAAGAAGCTTATCATTGAGCTTATGGGCAAATACAGTAATATTATATTCATAAAGGCCGGAGATGATACCGCGGCCGGCGCAGGAGAGGGAGCAAATGCCGGCGCAGGAGATGGAGCAAATGCCGGCGCTGGAGAGGGAGAAGCTTCGGGAGATATTATCATCGATGCGATACGCCGGGTGCCTCCCTCAATGAGCTCCGTGCGGACGGTGCTTCCCGGGGAGAGATACTTTATCCCGAAAACTCAGGATAAAGCGGATCCGTTTGCGGAGCAGGATTATGTTTTTTTCAGAAATCATATCCTGGGGAGACCGATGAATGTGATCAAGGCGATCTACGGTACCTATACGGGTTTTTCGCCTGTCCTTGCGTCTGAACTCTGCCACAGGGCCGGGATGGACGGAAATGACAGCGCTTCTTCGATCACCGAAGAGGATCTGAAGGCATTATATGACTGCTTCATAAAGCTTATGTCGGATCTTCGCGCGGAACGGTTTGCTCCGGAGATCGTATATGAGAATTCCAAGCCCAGGGATTTTGCGCCGGTCCCGCTCACTGTCTATGAGGATCTTGAGAGGAAGAGTTTTGATTCCATATCCGGGGTCATAGAGCGTTTTTATTTCGAAAGGAATGCCTATGATCATATGAGGCAGAAGTCCGCGGACCTTAGGAAGATCGTGACGAATGCGATCGAGCGGACCTCAAAAAAATACGATATCCAGCTGAATCAGGTAAAAGACACCGATAAAATGGATAAATACAGGGTATATGCCGAGCTTATCAATACCTACGGATACGATGTGCCTGACGGGAGCGATCACTTTGAGGCCGTGAACTTTTATGACGGGAAGAACATAAGGATCCCTCTGGATCCGCTTATATCCGTTCATGAAAACGCAAACCGCTATTTTTCCAGATACGAGAAGCTGAAGAGGACTAAAGCGGCGGCAGTCGTCCAGGCGGAGGAGAGCCGCGTGCAGCTTATGCATCTGAAGAGTATAGAGGCTTCTTTTGATACTGCGGAAACCGAGGAGGACCTTAAGCTCATAGCCGAGGAGCTTAAAAAGACCGGATATATCAGAAAAAAAGCGGACGGGTCAGGGAAACGCCGCGCATCGGACAAGAGCCGACCCTTGCACTTTGTCTCTTCGGATGGGTTCGATATCTATGTAGGAAAGAATAATATCCAGAATGATGAGCTCACTTTTAAGACGGGGAACGGAAATGACTGGTGGTTTCATTCAAAGACATATCCGGGTTCTCACGTCCTGCTGGTGGTGGGCAAACAGGATCCGATGTCTGTGCCCGACGGGAGCTTTAACGAGGCAGGAAGACTTGCGGCGCATTACTGTTCCGGACGGGAGCAGGGCAAGGTGGATATTGATTATACCCTTGTGAAGAATGTCAAAAAACCGGCGGGGGCAGTACCGGGATATGTGATATATCATACCAATTATTCAATGACCGCACACGCGGATATAAGCGGGATAAAGAAGGTCGATGAAACATAGTTGCGGTGGTGTCGGGGATGGATTTATGATAATATATTAGGATGCAGGATCAGATTGGAACGACATACAGATGATCCGGCGAAAACTGAAAGGTGGAAGATCAAATGAGCTTAATAAATGACTGGCGCGACATGGCATACAGCGCTACCGCGAATAAAGGCGATCTGCAGAGACTCTGGCAGGATTATTTTAAGAAGGAAAAAGATATTTACGCTGAGCTTTTGAAAGATCCGGACACTGAAGTCAGAGGCAGGGTTTCGGAGCTTGCCGAAAAATATGATGTCACGCTCATGTATATGACCGGTTTCCTTGACGGGATAAACGATTCCCTCAAGGTCGCCAATGATCTGGAGGAGATGACCGAGGATACCGAGGTATCGCTCGGATTTGATAAAGAGAAGCTTTTCAGGAATATGGTTGACGCAAAGGCGGACTGGTTATACGGACTTCCCGAGTGGGAGGCGATCTATTCCGAAGAAGAAAGGGAGTCGCTTATAGCCGATCAGAAAAAGAGCCATACCTTTGTCAGGGAAGGCCGTAAGATCGGGCGCAATGAGCCGTGTCCCTGTGGCAGCGGCAAGAAGTATAAGAATTGTCACGGACGAGGATGACCGTTTTTCATAATGGATCTTAAATGGAATTTTGATTTTGAAATAGCAGCACTGGCTTTTGAGGTGGTTCTGCTTATCTTTTATTTTGCTAAGAGGCATCTTCCGACAAAGCAGAACAGATATTTTATTCTGGCGATGGTGTCCGGATGCATTTCCACGTTTATGGATATGCTGTCTGCACTTATGGATGTCTATTGGCGGAATGTTCCCATGGAGCTGCTGCATCTTGTCAATATCCTGTATTTTATGTGCATTGCCACAAATGTTCTGCTCCTGTTTATCTATGTGCTTTCGGTGACCAATCAGCTGGATGTCGTAAGGACGCCTTTATTCCTGGTTTATTGTATCCCGTATCTTCTGTCGGTGATAATGAGCCTCGCTACGCCTTACACAGGGGCGCTTTATTATTTCGACAGCGTTAAGGGATATCTTCACGGTCCCGCAGGCTCCACAAACTATATCCTGAACGCATTCTATCTGGTGCTTGCGGCGGTATATGTCGTTGTCTACCGGAAACGGATAAGCAGGCTGCACCTTTACAGTCTGGTGAGCCTTTTCGTACTGCTTTGTACAGGCTCCGTCCTTCAGGCGCTTTTCTTCCCGTGGGTTTTGCTCACCAATGCTTTTTCATGCTTTGCGATATGCATAGTCTATCTTTCGCTGCAAAATCCCGACTTGTACATTGACAAGGAAACGGGGCTCTTTAACAGAGATGGTTATATAGAGTATCTAAAGGAGCTTATCGGAAGCGGGGCAGAGTACAGTTTCATGGCGATCTGCCTTGATAACTACAGAAGCGTGCGAACGGTCTTTGGTGAAGATAAGGCGTATAAGGCTTTGCAGGAAGCCATATCGTATGTGAGGAAGAATTATTCCGACGATCATATCTTCAGGTACAGTGATGATACCTATGTGGTGCTGACCCCCGAGAAATATGACGTTGAGCAGGCGATGGAGTACGGGAGGAAGAGACTTGAGGGAGGATTCATGGTCGATGGTGAACAGATCAAGTTTTCGGTCGTATTCATCGTTATGCCCTATGACATGATGGACGGGGATCTGAAACGTACACAGAATATATTTGATTATTCACTGAAGAGTGTTGCTGACGGAGTCAAGGGAAATATAATCGTTGATGAGGAACTGATCCTTAGCAGCAGGAGGCGCAACGATATCGAGATAGCACTGGAGAAAGCAATAGAGCGCAGAAGCGTGCAGATCTACTTCATGCCTATCTTTTCTCCGATCACGGATAAGATGGAGAGGGTTGAGGTCCTTGCAAGGATATTTGATAAGAAGGTCGGCTTTATCCCTCCGAGGGAGTTTATTTCCGAGGCCGAAAAGAACGGGAGCATCATCTCTCTGGGAAGACATATATTTGAGAAAACATGCGAGTTTATCAAGGATCAGGAGCCCGGAAGCTACGGGGTCGGAAGGATCAGCGTTAACCTGTCGGCCATGCAGCTCATGCAGGAGGGCATGGCTGAGGAGTTTATAAGGATATCGAACAAAAACGATGTCTCGATGGAGTCGATAAGTTTTGATATCGCAGAGGTCATTGATACGGACAAAGACAGGATCGCCGAGCGCAACATGAAAAAGCTCGCGGAGGTTGGTGCCGAGTTTGCCCTGAACGGATACGGAAGCGGTTATTCAAGTCTGGAGAATATAATGAAACTTCCGATAAGCATGGTAAAGATCGACCGGGCTCTGGTGCTTTCTTATTTTGAAAAGGATTCGCAGCTGCTGCCGGATGTGATAGAGATGTTCAGGAATCAGAACCTTAAGATCGTGCTCGTCGGAGTGGAGACCAAGGACATGGCAAGGAGACTTTCAGTCATGGGCTGTGATTATCTCCAGGGATACTTTTATTCCAGGACACTCCCGGCGAGAGATTTCGTCGCCCTCATGAAGAGGACTGGAAGATAGCAGGGGCATTTATTTATCGGCTGAAAGATCCTTCTTGACAGGATCAAGGCGATGTAGTATCTTTAACAAGTTATCAAGCAGAGCAAAGCTCTCACCCTGAGGCCTTTTGATGTGATGTGTGCTGTCAGGCGTTCATGAATTTCTATGGACTATGTGTAGGACTGCGCTTTGCGCGGTCTTTGTTTTTTTAGGAGGTAAAAGCTATTAGCAACGATTATTTTATCAATGAGCAGATACGAGACAGGGAGGTCCGTGTCATAGGAGCTGACGGAGAGCAGCTGGGAGTCATGAGTATAGCGGATGCGATCAGGGCGGCAGAGGAGGCGGAACTCGACCTTGTGAAGATCGCTCCCAATGCAAACCCGCCGGTATGCAAGATCGTTGATTACGGGAAGTTTAAATATGAACAGATCCGTAAAGAAAAGGATGCGAGGAAGAAGCAAAAGATCGTCGAGATAAAGGAGATCAGGATGTCTCCCAATATAGACACCAATGATCTCAATACAAAGATGAGCGCAGCGCGCAAATTCCTGTCAAAGGGAAACCGCGTGAAGGTCACTCTGAGATTCCGCGGCAGAGAGATGGCTCATATGAACGACAGCAAGTATATATTGGATGATTTTGCCGAAGCATTAAGCGATGTGGCGGTTGTGGATAAAGCCCCCAAGGTGGAGGGAAGGACCATGACGATCACCCTGGCAGAGAAAAAATAAGGAGGGAAGAACCATGCCAAAGATTAAAACCAACAGATCGGCAGCAAAGCGCTTCAAACTTACGGGAAGCGGAAAGCTGAAGAGAAATAAGGCATATAAGCGCCATATTCTCACAAAGAAGTCTCCTAAGACTATCAGAAACCTGAGGAAATCAGCAATCGTTGATTCTTCAAACGAGAAGAACATGAAGAAGATATTACCTTATATCTGACAGGTAGTTGAAACAGATCATGAAAACCGTGAAGGGCAGGGCTGACGTTATATCTGACGGGACAGCCGATGCCATATGATAGAGGAGGAGTACAGAGATGGCAAGAATTAAGGGCGGTTTGAACGCCAAGAAAAAGCATAACAGAGTATTAAAGCTCGCAAAGGGTTACAGAGGAGCAAGATCCAAGCAGTACAGGGTGGCTAAGCAGTCAGTGATGCGCGCTCTGGCATCTGCATATGCCGGAAGAAAGCAGAGAAAGAGAGATTTCAGAAAGCTCTGGATCGCACGAATCAATGCAGCGGCAAGGCTTAACGGCGTGAATTACAGCAACCTCATGCACGGGCTTAAGCTTGCGGGAGTGGATATCAACCGTAAGATGCTCGCGGAGATCGCAGTGAGCGATGCGGACGGTTTTAAGGATCTGGCTGAGCTTGCAAAATCAAAACTGTGATAGTATAATTCCATAACAGTGTCAGCATTTCCATGCGAAGTGTCTGATGCTGTATGAATGCAGGAGTGGCGGAATTGGCAGACGCGCAGGCTTCAGGTGCCTGTGACCGCAAGGCCGTGTGGGTTCAAGTCCCATCTCCTGCATTTATTTTTTTCAGTGCCCGTCATTGTCGGATCAACCCGGCAGCGGTGGGCATTTGATTTGCCCGCATCTGCCTTGTCAAAGGTGGTCATTTCCATAGATAGAACATGTTATCGATCCGTAGATACAGCCTTGAATTATTATTCAAATAAGATATACTTATACTCTGATATGTCTTCTATCAATATAGGGAATCCGTAACAACGACTGTGTGATGTTATGTATCCGTATATTGTCGTAAGTCGCTTGCTGTACTAGTGGAGATCAGGGAGAAAAGAAATGAAGAAAACAACAAAGAACAAGTTCAGCTACTGGTTTGACAATCAGATGTCTGCGGGAACGGTTGCTTTGATCAAGCTTCTTTCGGTAGTGACGATCATCAGCGTGCTGGTGATAGGAGTTGTGATCGCGATCGCAGGCATGGGAAAGGGACTCGGCCTGGGACAGGGGATATGGATCAGCATGACCCATATGATCGATCCCGGAACGATATGCGCCGATGAAGGAACGGGGCTCCTGTTCATACTGGGAATGCTCGTGATCACTTTTGTAGGTATTCTTATCACCAGTACCCTTACCGGTATCCTTTGCAATGCCATAGATGAGAAGGTGCAGGATCTCAGAAAGGGAAGATCGGTCGTCGTGGAGCAGGACCATGTCATAGTCCTCGGTACCGGAGGCGGCCTGTATACAATAATATCCGAGCTTATCGAGGCAAATTCAAATCACGAAAAGGAAGCGATCGTCATCATGGATGACAAGGACGATAAAGACGTTATGGATGAAAGCATCCATGCCCGTTTTCCGGATACAAAGACAACAAGGATCATATGCAGGTGCGGTAATGTTTCCGATATGACCGACTTGAAGGTCTGTTCCTTTGATACATGCAGGAGCGTGGTGATCAATGCCGACTCGGACGCAATGACACTTAAGAGCATCCTTGCGGTGACCCAGCTTTTGAAACAGTATAATAATGAAAAAGCTTATATAACCGCCGTGATCAGGGAAGAAGAGAATAAAGAAGCGGCGGAAGTGGCCGGAGAAGGATACGTCGAGATCCTGAGCTTTAACGATATCATGGCCAGGATCATCGCGCATACTACCCGGAATGCCGGACTCTCCCAGGTATATACCGAAATATTTGATTCTGACGGAAGTGAGTTCTATATTGAGGAGCATCCTCAGGCGGCAGGGAAAACCCTGGCAGAGCTTAACAGAT
>JAILQK010000062.1 GCA_024699045.1 Lachnospiraceae bacterium
CTTCAGGATTTCGGAAAAGTCCAGGTTGAGGTGCTTAAAGCCTGAATATGGCCAGGAGCGGATCTCAGACTATATATTTTTGTAAAAACTGCGGGCACGAATCAGCCAAATGGCTGGGACAGTGCCCGATGTGTCATGAATGGAACACTATGACCGAGGCTCCTAAACCGCTTTCTTCCGGGAGGGGAAGGACTTCGGGCGGACGTCCGGCAGGCATCGGACATCCAAATGATATGCCGAAGGCCGTAAGGCTTGAGGATATCGAACTTACCGGTGAACAGAGGCTTTCAAGCGGTATCGGTGAGTTTGACCGGGTTCTCGGAGGGGGGATCGTTACCGGCTCTTTGGTACTCGTCGGAGGAGACCCCGGTATCGGGAAATCGACGATACTTCTGCAGGCTGCAAGAGCCATATCCAATATCGGCAAGACCGTCTTATACGTATCGGGAGAAGAATCAGAGAAGCAGATCAAGATGAGGGCTCAGCGGATCGGCGAATTCGGCGCCGGTTTTCTTCTGCTGTGTGACACGCTGCTAGATAACGCGATATCTATAATAGAAGAAACAAAACCGGATCTGGTAGTGATCGATTCCATACAGACAATGACAAATACAGGGGTGGAGTCTTCCGCGGGGTCGGTGACCCAGGTCAGGGAGTCGACGGCGGCCCTGATGAGAGTAGCCAAAGGTCAGGGGATATCGATCTTTATCGTAGGGCATGTGACAAAGGAAGGCTCGGTGGCAGGTCCCAAAGTGCTTGAGCATATGGTGGATACCGTGCTGTATTTCGAAGGCGATCTCCAGGGCAGTTACAGGATCCTTCGGGCGGTCAAGAACCGATTCGGTTCTACCAATGAGATCGGGGTCTTCGAGATGAGTCAGGAAGGGCTCAGGGAAGTGGAAAACCCGTCGGAATATATGCTTTCCGGAAGAGCAACAGGGTCAAGCGGCAATATAGTAACGTGCGTTATGGAGGGGACGAGGCCTTTACTCATCGAGATCCAGGCGCTCGTGACGGACAATACGAATTTTTCGTATCCGAAAAGACAGGCTACGGGATATGATTTTAACCGGGTGAGTCTTCTCATGGCGGTGCTCGAAAAGAGGATCGGCATGAGGCTCTCAATGTCCGATGCTTATGTAAATATCGCGGGAGGGATCAGGGTCTCTGAACCGTCCGTGGATCTTGCGGTGGCGATAGCGATCGTTTCCTCCTTCAAGGGAATCCCTGCAGATAAAGATATGATCGCTTTCGGCGAGGTAGGACTTTCCGGAGAAATACGGGCGGTGTCGATGTGCGAAAGAAGGATCAATGAGGCAAAGAAGCTTGGCTTTACAAGAGCTGTGGTTCCTAAAGCCAATCACAGATCCCTTGGGGATATAAAGGGGATTGAGATAACGGAGGCTTCATCGCTTGAGGACGTAATGTCGCAGATCCTGTTCTAGTTTTAAAAATGATTGCCACATTTTGGATTTAGTCGTATAAATAAATAGAGCATGATAAATGACAATCTTTCAAAGGAGGACTTTTACAATGGATGAGATGAACAAGCTTAACGATGAGGCACTCGAGGCGGTTAGCGGTGGCGCAGGCAAGACAAAGTGGGGATATGTCTACGATGATCAGGGAACTGTAACATTTACAGACAAGAACACCGGTGAGGCTCTCAAGATTTCTGCAGCTGACTGGAAATGGCTTCTTGGCAAGTATGACGGCCCTATCAAGGATCCTGAGTACTATCTTTCGACAGTGCCTGTAAAGGATGTAAGGTCGATAATCGCTCAGCATCATGCAGGGACAATGAACTAAGATACGATCCCGTAAGCTTACGGAAGAGGCATCCGATCCGATCGGAGGCCTCTTCTTTTTGTATGCCTGAGATACAGGAGCTGCATTATCGATGCCGATGGAGCTTATGATCTGTCTCGCCGTTGTTTGCCATAGCCCGTCATCGCATGTCAATTATGATTTGCACTTTCTCTTATTGTAGAATACAATCGTGGTATGGACAGAAAGAAGGCGCTTATTCTTATAAACAACTCGGCGGGGACCGGAAAAGGTTTCGACGACGTATTTGATGTCGTACATCTGCTTGCCGGAAAAGGCTATGAACCGGTGCTGTATCCGATCGTTCCGGGGACAAAGCTCACCTCGGAGAAACTCATAGAAGAATATGAAGGTTTGACGGATATGATACTGTGTATCGGAGGAGACGGAACGCTTAATCATGTCATGAACAGCGTCATGAACATGAAAAGCTCCGAGAAACCGATAATATCTTATATTCCTTCCGGAAGCACCAATGATTTCGCAAAATGTCTCGGCATTCCCGATACGAGGACAAAGGCAATAAGAACGGCGATAAACGGAAGTCCGTTTTCATATGACGTAGGCAGGCTGAATGAGCACTATTTTAATTATGTGGCGGCATTCGGCGGTTTTGCGGAGATAAGCTACGAGACCGACCAGAATCTCAAAAATGTCATCGGATACGCGGCATATGTGATCAATGCGATAATCAACCTCCCCAAGAGTATAGGATATGCGCATACGGTAAATATCAATGCCGACGGAGACTCCTGGAGCGGGGAATACGTCTTCGGGGCGGTATGCAATTCGATAAGCGTTGGCGGCATGAAGCTTTTTGAAAATGCGGATGTCGAGTTTGACGACGGTCTGATGGAGCTTATGCTGATCCAGTCTCCGAAAAATCTAAGTGAACTGAACGTCATACTTTCAGCTCTTGCGACCGGGAGCATAGATAATCCCTATATATCGCACAGACAGGTGAAAAAAGTCACGATAAGCTCAGAAAGCGATATTTCATGGACTGTGGACGGTGAAAACGG
>JAILQK010000074.1 GCA_024699045.1 Lachnospiraceae bacterium
CTGACTCCGTCCCCCAGGGTCACTGGGACTCCAGCTCTCTAAGGATCACCTTTTCCTGCGTGACTTTGAAGTTCGTCCTCTTTTCTACAACATCTCTGCAATAGTCAAGCGTCGACTGCATTTTTTCCGCCATATCATAAATACTCTGTCTGACCTCCGGTTCATCGGTCTTATAAGTAAATACAAAGGAACTTCCTGTCATATGCATTGTCTTGACCGCCTGCAGTTTTTTGTTCTCGATGATGCTGATCTCTTCTTTTATAGTGTCGATATCAAACAGGATCAGCGGGTTTCTGGTGGCAACAACATCTATCTCATCAGAAAGCCTTATCAGCGCTGCGAGATACGGCAGGCATACTGTGTTCCCGTCAGGCAGCTTAAGAGCGGACGGATATTCTTTTTCATCGTACAGGTCTGTCTTCCTGTGCCCACGCACCACCTGCTTAATGGCAAATACATGCTCCGGTGATGGGATATCCAGAAGATCGGAATATTTTTCGACAAAAAAGCCGCTGAATTCATGATGGTTGATCCTGACAAAATCGGATGGTCTGGCATTCGGATTCTTTTCAAAGAATTCACTGGCCCCTAATCTGATCTTAAGTTCCTCAAAATCCTTCTCATTGATCCCCATTCCCACATCATGCAGATAACAGCTTACGAGCAATATATATATTTCGTCTGCATTTAATTTTTTTATCTGCTCTTTTCCGATAAGTCTGTTGCAGGAATCAATGATCGTCATGCTGTGAAGCGCAGAGTGGTCGGTATACTCCGGGAACATCTGCTTATACTTGGTAAGGATTGTCTTCGTTACAAATACGATATCCTTAAATCTTTGATGAAGATCCGCATCCTCTCTTCTCAGTGTCAGTTCAAGCAAAAAGTCATCTTCTTCATTTGACATCTGGTCTTTATCCGCAATGGTGATCGTAAGTACGTTCAGTCCTAAAAGATTCTGATATGATACATCATCTGCGATCTGAACCACCATTCGGATCCCGATATTATCAAGCGATTCTTTATCCGCCATCATACCAGACATTTCTACAGGATTAAACGGAACACAATCATCCTTGATCCTCAGAAGGATCCTGTTATCCTTAAAGATCACCATGCTGTTTAATGAATGCTTCTTTTTATCCCCGGTAAACCCATGCTGTATCACATTCCCCGCCATCTCCTCAAGACACAGCCCGACATAATAAGAACTCTTTTTCTCCATTCCATGGTTTAAGCAGAAATCCTGAGCTTTTGCAGACGATAGCGCAACCTCGTCCATATCGTGGATCGACAGATCCAGTATGTTTTTCTCCGATATTCCGAAATCCGGTTTCAGGAACATGCACTCATCGATATTTCCGGGCAGCCGCTTCCAGTAAAGAATACAATAAACCGGCACCGTGAGAATCGTAAGAACGATCCCTATTGGATTTGCGATCCAGACTCCCATCGCTCCCATTATCGGAGCCAGGATCACGGAAGGAATCACCATGGAGAAAAACCCGTCAAACACTGAAAGAAAATTCACAAAAGCCGTGTGTCTCATCGCCTGCAGGTAATTGGTAAAAATCTGACAGATAAGGATAAGCGGAATACATAATGCATATATCATGAAAAGAATATAAGCCAAATGATATACGTTGCTGCTGCTGTCAGGGAAGAATACCGACGTGAGCAGGGGAGAGATAAGGCATATAAATGCAGACACGATGACCGACAAAAGCATTCCCTTGGTAAATACGATCTTCAATGTCTTTCTCATTGCATTCTTGTTTTCCTCGCCTGCAAATACACTTATGAGCATACGCACAACAGCGCCGTTTCCCAGACTGTAAGCGATAAAGATCCCGGAGACCATACCCAAAGCGGATTTTGCGGAAAGTGCGTCATTGCCACAGTACTTGATAATGATTATATTTAGTACCCAATCCCTTATGGCAATGCAAAAGACAAGAAGCGCCCCCGGCGTCCCTATCTTCAAAAGCTGAATCAGTTCATTCCAGTTTATAAGCTTGATCCCAAACTTAAATTGAGCTTTTGATGAGAAATAATAAGGCACCAATATAATACAATAAACCAGATTACTGACAGATGTGGCAAGACCAAGCCCTAACATCCCCATCCTGAATACAGATACAAGAAGGATATCCAGTAGAAAATTTGAGATCGTCATGCCTGCGATCCCTACATATCCTCTTGTACTCTGCCTCTCCATCTGAAGAAACGATGCGACCTGCTGACCGACCAGCATTGGTATTATTCCAAATGCATATCCCACTATGTAGGTAACCAGATCACTTCTTAGCTCCGAAGTTACACCAAGTGCATCCGCTAAAGCTCCGGGAACGATAAGACTGACTATTGTAAGAAAGGCGCCGATAAAAAAAGCAACAGAAAGATTGAGAGAAAAGATCCCGCTGGTTTTTTCAAGATCCCCTTTCCCCATATATTTTCCGCATAAAACAGTAGTGCCGCCCAAAAGAACAGCTCCCACTGCCTGCATGATCTCAACCATTACATAATAAAGGCCGATCACGCCTACTGCCGTCATGCCAATATAACGCCCGGCTATGGTACCATCAACGATTGAATTGATGGATCCCATTGCAACGATCAGAATCTGTACCGGAAGCATATTAAAGAATACTCTGGTTAACATCTTCTCATCATTTACTAATACAGAATCTGTATTGTTCATATAGTCCTTTTACCTCGTTATCATTTCGGGATCAACCGGAATGACCTGAATTTTATTCCATATTTTGTTCAGGATTTTTCCTTCTTATTATCCTCTTTATGGATCAATATCTTCGATTTTTTGCCGATTTTACTATTGCATTTTTATCGATTTTTCATTTTATTATATCCTTTCTATTTTACCTAATATGCTTATCATTCGCAATCCTGACGTTTCCCTGATCCGGCCCTGATCTGCCATCGAAAAATGAAAGATCAAACTGCGCTCACTCATTATAAGGATATATCTTTTTATTCTTATATACATCTGTAATGGAATAAGACCGGCAACTCCTGTCGCCGGTCTTTCAGATGACTGCCTTGCCGTCATTCAGGCCTTCCTTACCCAGAATGGTAAAACATGACAGAGGCTCCGGATGAATAATTCACATCGGAGCCCTCTTCCCATGATTTTTGGACCGTAGTAAGCATATGACAGCGTTGTCATGTGGAAAAGTTTGAATCTATACCGTCATAATTGATATTCTGTTCATTTGCCGGCTCTTCGGAGCTTTCCGAAAATATATATGGACTCTGCTTTACGATGTGAATCCTATCTCTGTCAGCTGATTGTTTTTTATCTTGAGGGTGATCGGTAATCCACTGTTCCCCTTAAGAAATTCATTTATAAAGTCTACTCTTTCCGCAACCGGATTTTCTTCTTTTGTTTCAGTAAAAACCACACATTTGCAGCTTCCGGATGTCGGAAATACATAGGTGCTTTTTTCGTAATCAAGTACCGTATTCCAGTCCTTGTCATAGTGATACAGCGCTGTCTCTATCGTAAGTGTTGATCCGTCGCCGGAGATTTCACCTGTGTATTTTTCATCGGTGATATATTCACCATCTGCTATATCCGAGGCCTTGCCTTTATCATTGCTGCCGGAAGCGTCATCTCCTTTGGACGTGCCGCTGCTCCCGGATGTGCCGTTGTCTGACTCTCTGTGTACCGTACCGTCTTCAATATTACTTATCACATCCGGTGCATCGATCTTTATCTCAGCATCATTTCCGTTTATCGTCATCTCGATCGTATATATAAAATCGTCAACCGGCTTGATCCCCTCACCGGGAGCACTGATCTCACAATGATCAAAGGTAATGAGTGCCTTGTTATCTCCGGTCATCTTGTATGTGCCTGTGTCCTGATTTCTCCAACCGGTACAGGATGCCTTCCCATCAGCCGTCAACTCGATCTTGTAGCTGGTTGCCCATTCATTTTCCTGATCGTATCCATCCGTATACCATATGCCGACAGCCGTAGATTCACCCTGAGCATCACCCGAAGCCCCTGAATCCTCTGACTGACCTTCAGCGCCTTGTGCCTGACCGTCATCGGATTCCGACGACCCGTAATCAAACTCCGACGCCTCGTCATAAGCCTCATACTCTTCAGCTTCCCCGTAATACTCTTCATCCACATATTCTTCGGGGTATTCTTCCTCGTAGTACTGTTCATCCCATTCCGACTCTGTGTATGTGGTCTGCCCACACCCTGCAAACACCGCCGTTCCCGTTAATATCAATATCGCAAGCAAACTTTTCTTCATTGGATCCGCTCCTTTTTGATTCATACTGAAGCCATACCCGGCAAGCATAAGCCCGCTCTGATTCATGATAAAACCATGACTGACGGTATCTGTCCGCTCTCCCGGTTGACTTGACCCTCGTGATCACACTTACTTATAATTACAACATAACCACCCATGGTCAAGTCAATTGTAGTCGGAGTAAAAATATGAGTAATATGCAAAAAAACATGAAAAAAAGTTCTCAAAATGACCCGGAAAATACTCCATGGAATGATACAGGATCTGACCCACGTAATGGTCCGGACGATAAGAAGCTGTTTACTGTTGCGGAGGTGGCTCATTCATGCGGGATCAGCCGCACCTCACTGATCCGTCTCGAAGAGAGCGGATTTCTTAGACCGGCGCATGTCAATCCTGCGACGGGCTACCGCTATTACGATGTGCGCAATATTGTGGAGATCGGACGATATAAGCGGCTGCAGGCCATAGGGTTAACAAGAAAAGAGATGGCGGATTATTATCGCGGGCACATAGATCCTGAGCAGTTTATCGAGGAGCAGCGAAAAAAATTAAATGAGCTTCAGCATTTCATCAATGAATTTGAACTCCGGTACACTGAGAAGAAACTCCTTGATACCTTCATGGTACTTCCTGATATGATCTGCTACTGTGAGGATATTTCATCTTCCTCCTTTAAGGAAGCCGAGGCTTTGGCATATGCAACTTATAAAAAAGTGGTCGTCAAAGGACTGCGTGTGCTCCCTGATCAGCCTCCCCTTATTATATCCGATAACTGGGAAGATCTCGATAAGGACTCCCCTTCCGGGTGTAACCTGACTGTCTGTATCCCTGTAAAAGAACCATTGGAGCAGGATCGTGATCCGTATCTGCGAGCCTTCCCTTCACATGAGGCACTTTCAGTCTGCGGTGCCGGGAGATACTCTATTCTGACGGATCTGATCTCCAAGCTTCACTCATTATTACATGAAAGAGGACTTAAGTCCGACGGACCGGCAAGAGTCATTATCCTTGCCACCCATGTCACCACCCCCGATGAATACATCTTCGAATGCATCCTTCCGATCAAAAAATGAACCTGGGGGACGGAGTCAGGGGACCATACACAGAGTGGACCTGGGGGACGGAGTCAGGGGACCATATACGGAGTGAACCTGGGGGACGGAGTCAAGGGACCATACACAGAGTGGACCTGGGGGACGGAGTCAAGGGACCATATACACTGTAAGTGATCCATACACTAACTCAGTGGTCCATACACAGAGTAAGCAGTCCATACATTGAATCAGCAGCCTGTACATGGATCTGATATTATCGTAATATCCATGCGATCCCTTTTGCCAGACGGATATCCGCATCCTTGAAATGGTTTCCCGGATTCATGTCGAAAACCGTATCTATTCCCATATCTTTGTAACGTTCATAGAGTTCCGTTGTTTTTCTCTCAACGGTGCATAAAAGCGGATTCCTTGTTTTTGCTTCTTTATCCCCGAGTGAAAAATAGACTCTGTCAGGCTTTCTTAGGAAATCATTGTTTTCCGTGAACTCGATCAGATCAGGAAACCACAGGGAACCCGATGCACTTACGGCAGCACTGAAAACCTCGGTCTTATAAAGACTGTAAACAGCAAACAGGCCGGCCAGTGAATAACCGGCAATTATGATCCTTTCCGGAGACTCCGCCAATTCGCTCTTTACCGCAGGAATGATCTTATGTGTCAGTTTATCAAGGTATTCATCGGCTCCTCCGGTGCAGGGGCTGTCATTCTTATAAAGAGGCGGACATTCCCATGGAGACATCTCATCATCCCAGTTGATATC
>JAILQK010000115.1 GCA_024699045.1 Lachnospiraceae bacterium
CCCTTAAACTACAAGCTCTGGGCATTCACGGGCCAGGGATTCGGCGGCAAGCTCCAGGTAGACTTCACGGAGAACGATCAGGACAAGGTTACGCTTGGAAGATTCAATCCTGCCGGAGACACGATCTGTGTCAAGACCGGAGAAGTTATCCGTACCGAATATGATGAGATCTATTGCAGTCCTTATTACTACATACAGATGGATGATGCCAGGACATACATGCATAATCTGGCAGGCTTCGGACACCATCAGGTGCTGATCTTCGGTGATTACTCAAAAGAGCTGAAGGAGCTTTCGAAGTATATGGGCTTCAAGGTCCTTGAGGGGTAAGACCGGGGGCAGAACCGGAGCGGGACCGGGAGCAGGAGCAGGGCCGGACAGTCCGTAATATAGCAAAAAAACGCCCCGGATGATAATATATTATCCGGAGGCGTTATTTTATGGTCATTTGCAAGGATACAACAGAGCTTCCGGAAGAATTCCCCGTACTTATCAGAAAGATCACGCTGAGTGAAAGGGATAACGATCCGGACAGATTTCATTATCATGATTTCTGTGAGATCACCTATGTGATCTCCGGGGTCGCGAATTACTATATAAACGGTACGGAATACGGGGTCGAACCCGGCGATATCATCATATTCAATCAGGTGGAGCCTCACGGCTGGATCGTGCAGGGGGGCGTCATGGAGGTGCTCGTGCTGACCTTCGTGCCCGAGATCGTGGCAGACCCTGCATCGCCGTATGATGATGAATATCTTAAGCCTTTTTTCTACCTGGGCAGCCATTTCAAGAACCTGATCTCATCCTCCGACAAGAGGACGAAGGAAATATATGAGACGATGGATGAGATATCAAGAGAGGCAAGACGCAGGGAAAAGGGGTTTGAGGGGATGATCCGCGCCGACATCCTGAGGATACTTACCCTTCTGGTCAGACATTATGAAAGGGAGAATTCGGAGTTTGATATAAGCCTTAACGAGAAAAAGAGGTCCATGAAGAGACTGGAACAGGCTATTTATTATATCAATTCGCATTATACCGAGCATGTAACGCTTGAAGAGGTGGCCTCATTAGCCTATATGAGCCCCAATTATTTCAGCAGCTACTTCAAAAATGTCACGAGCCGGGGATTTTCCGATTACATCACAATGCTAAGGCTTAACCGCGTGCGGGAGCTTTTCCTTACGACTGACAGGACCGTTTCTTCCATAGCGATGGAATGCGGGTTCAGGAACATGTCCAACTTTTACCGTTTATATAAAAAGCATATCGGGGAGCTTCCCCAAAGACGCGCCGGTACTGAACGGAACGCATGATGGTATCCGACGCATGATAGTACCGCAACTCATAACGGTATCACAACACGATCACAGGAGGGATCATGGAGATAGAGAATAAAGGAAATAAGATTATCATCGCTGAAAGCGATGCAAGGATAGAGCTTTCCTGCATCAGACCTGACATCATGAGGTGCAGATACGCGAAGGACGATACGGAAAACAAGGTCTCAATGCTTATCGATGAGAGGGCAAGAAATGTGGATGCCGATACCGAGCTTAAGGTCTCGGAGACGGAAGACAGCGTAAGGGTCGGCGGAGGCCGCATCGAGGCGGTCGTTTCAAAGGAAACCTTTAACCTCACATGGAATGATGTGAAAAACGAAAAGCTTCTGCTAAAAGAAGGGAAGAAGGAATTTATTCAGATCCCCGTAATGAAATATACGACAGGAGATGAGGCTCCGGTCATCGACAGGGTAAAGACCGTGGACGGAGAGAGAAATTTCATCCGCAATCTGAAAGAGGTCGAGGATCATAAGGCCTGGCAGGGCAGACTGTATTTTGATTTTGCGGAGGATGAGCATATCCACGGACTCGGACAGGCCGAAGAGGGAGTCTATGATCACCGGGGACATGTAAAGTACCTGTATCAGCATAATATGAGGATACCCATGCCGGTATTTGTTTCCGATAAAGGCTACGGCATGTTTTTTGACTGCTGTTCACTCATGACTTTTTCCGATACGGAGAACGGATCTTATCTTTTCTTCGATACGATCCCGTATCTTGATTACTATATCGTGGCAGGTGACAGGGTCGACGATATCATTGCCGGATTCAGGTATCTTACCGGAGATGCGGCGATGCTCCCGAAATGGGCGTACGGTTATATTCAGTCAAAGGAGCAGTATTATACCGCGGATGAGCTAGTGGAGGTGGCAGAGCACTACAGGAAGCTTGGGATCCCCATAGACTGTGTGGTTCAGGACTGGAACACGTGGGAAAAGGATAAATGGGGCAACAAGATCCTTGATCCAAAGCGATACGGGAATATGAAGGAATGCGCTGAAAAGCTCCATGAGATGAACGTGCATACCATGGTATCCGTCTGGCCAAATATGAATTCGGGTACCGAAAACTACGATGAATTTATGGCGAAGGGACAAATGCTCAACGACCTTGC
>JAILQK010000117.1 GCA_024699045.1 Lachnospiraceae bacterium
CTTACGACTGGAGAATATACACTGACAATACATGCAAGGATAATGTGACCCAGATAAAACACATTTCCAATAAGACCAATAAGTTTAATCCGAAGCTGCAGCTTAACGAGAACGAAAAAGCACAGCTTAAGGAAGGAAAGACATATTTCGTTAAATGCATCATCACGGAAACCTGGGAGGGAACTCATTCCTACACCGTGAACGCCACCGGCACCGGATATTTCAAAATGGTGCCTTATCTGCCGCCTGTGGAAGTCGGATTTGAGCAAAACATTTTCAAAACGGATCTCACTCTGGAACTCGGTGTTAATTGCGATCCCTCATATCTCAATTACCAGAAGAAAAAGGGTTATATCGGTGAATACGAGTATATCGTTAAGAATGAGACAAGCGGCGTGGTGTATGAGAATACTTCCACAGACTACTCCGATATCATCGTTCCGGAAACGGAAATGAAAAAATCTGCTGTCGGGTTCATAGATGTGAGCGTCGAGGTGGTATTGTACAGGGATGCAGAAAAGAATGAGAAACTCACGACTGACGGGCAGTTTAAGAAGACGGTCACAGTTGGTTATCTGCCCCTGGTGACCAGTCTTGATGATAATGATGCTGCAGGTTATGACAAGGACACCGCCTTGGGGAAGATCAGGTTCATTGATCTGACCCGCAGTGCCAGGATACAGATAAACGGAAGCTACGTGAATGCAGATGAGTATGGGATCACCGACGGACTGAACTTTTACTCAGTCACCAGTCCTGCCATGTTTAAGAGCGTGACCAGGTCAATGGGCAGCAGCACTTATATGTCCTATGCAAAAACAAACGGCACAGATGGAAAACTGATATTCTCGCTCAACTCTTTTGAGATCAAGTTTGATGATCCTGACTTCAACTGGGAGACCGACTCATCGGTTTCTCACCAGATGATAAAGACCGACACTGTATTTAATCACACGGATAAGCTTACCGCCACGGTCACCATCGAAGGCACCTCGGTGTCCGATCCCAGGATGCTGTGGTCCGTGGTGGGATCGGAAGGAAATATCGTCAAACATACAGCCAAGAAAAACAGATATGATGCAGGTACGACCACTCCTATCAATCCGGGTACAAAGTTTAAAAGCGAGATATCCCTGGACGGGCTGATAACTACAGTACCCCAGAACTTCCCGGAGGGGGATGTGACCTTCAGATGTGAATTGTACAACGGAAACTACAACAGTGCGGAAAATCTGGTCACTTATACTGACATTACGGTCAACTTTTCACTTGGTTATAACGAGTATCATCTCTGGGCCATGAGGAACGGCAAAATGACCGATGTCACCGATTCCTGGCTGTACATAGACGACGAGGAGAGTAATGTGACCATCGAGGTCAGAGGGAATCCCGAGTTCACCAATCTGCAGGTTCTGGATACTTATCAGATCGGAGATGGCTTTAAACCCACGGTCATTGAAGACACGGCAGCGAAGAAGGTGTCTCTCGGAGAGAAGGACAAGAACGGCCGTCAGGTCTTTTCCTTCTGGACAAGAGCATCTTTAAATACGTACCAAGTCACCCTCTGCCATCCTCAGACTGATTTTGCCGTAGTTGGCGTGGATGAGCCGGAGATAGGCAAGCGTCTGGACGAAACAAAAGCTTATGTTCCGGAAGGCGCGAATTACACTGCGGATGTATACTGGCTGAAGGATGGAAATGATCCCACTTATAGCGATACCGTTTTTCTGGCTGATCATGTCTACACTGCGGTGATAATGTTCATACCTGACGAAGGAATGATATTGCCCGTAACCCCTTACGGGAATCTGAATTACCCGGAAGGATCCCGGATCTTCTGTCTGGGTAATTATGGGACCGGTTACGGGATCATAGGCAGAGGCCCTTCCGATGGCTTTGGCGATGTTTATTTCGAAATAAATCAGATGCCTGCATGCGATGGAACGAAGATATACGGGTACAGAGCTGAGTATAAGACCTTTCCCAGACTCATTGATCCCGAGGAGAACGTTGAGTATATAGACAGACTGGACATCACTTATGATGTTCCGCAAAACGGAGATGCGGAGAGCAGTTTCAGTCTGTCTGTTGAACCGGCGGAAGCGATACTAAAGGGAGAAGACGGAAAACCTTCCATGCAATTAAAACTTAGATGCGGCGGCAGCAGTTTCAGTACATTTGAAACCGGAAAAGTGTATTCCTGTGAGATCACTTATCTCAACTCAGCCTTTGTGGGCGGAGATAAAACATACTACTTCGCGGACGATATGAGTATATTTGTGAATGACAGTATGCTCTTCGGAAGCAGCGTAAACAGGGAAAGATATAATGCCACCAAGATCGATTCCATCAGCTTTACCTTCGTCGTTCCTCCGAAGGCAAAGATAATAGACAGCTACGGCATAGACGACATACCCGAAGTGGTCGTCGGCGATACCGCCGATCGCGGGTTCAGGATGTACGATGACAGATACAGGGTTTTTTATCACTGGTTCGAGGACAAGGATGGAGATGGTGTATTTAAAAGCGATGAGCTATTCGATGATGATTTTGAGGAGGGGAAGGTCTACGGTGTCCACATCTATATGGACGTGGATAATTTTTGCTACCGCTTTGCCGATCAGGTGACTATCCACTGCAACGGAGTGACAAAGGATGCACAGTTTGAGGGGGATGTATGGACTTATGCTGACTTCATCATGAACGGCGGGCATTATGATCCGGTGATCATCAGCTCTTTCGGTTTTGGCGAAGTGGCCATGCCTGTAGCAGGAAATACAGTCCCCGAAGTCGAGCCTGAACTTTACGATCCGGCAGACACGAAATACAGTCCTAAAAAGTACCTCCAGTATTTTGTGGATCTGGACGGAAGCGGCACAGCAAACTCTTCCGATGAATGGGATGAGATAGAAAATGACGGTCATAAATTCGTCGATGGCAAGACCTACGGGGTGTCTGTCTGGACAAATATCACCAACGAACGATACAGTTTCGATGATGAGGTGGCAGTGACCTGTAACGACAGGACAAAGTCAGCCACGATTTCCGGTACGAAAGCCCATGCCGATTTCATATTGAACGGAGCGGAATGCACGCATGAGAGCATGACTCCGGTTCCGGCTGAGGATTCTACCTGCAGCAAGCATGGACACGTCGCCTATTATGTGTGCGATAAATGCGGGACCTGGTTTGAAGAGGACAGGAAGACAGAGATCGCAGATCACAGCACCGTAAAACTGCCGAAAAAGGACCACACCCCGGGGGAACCCGTAAAGGAAAGATCCGTACCGGCCCGCTGCACTACGGACGGCGGTTTTGATGAGGCAGTATACTGCAAGGTCTGTACGGAAGAGATCAGCAGGGTGCACCACATTATCCCTGCTCTCGGACATGACTTTGGCGAGTGGAAGGAGACCAAAGCTCCCACGGCCGGGACAGACGGTCAGGAGACCAGAGTCTGTGATCGCTGCGATATAACAGAGACCCGCAGCATCCCATATCTGGGGAAGCCCTTAAAGATAGGCAGCAGTACCACCGATGATTATCCTTCCATAGCCGACGCCATGAAGGATATAAATAAGGCAATAAAGGCGAAGACCGCAGAGGCAGACGGATACAACCTGATCGTCGGGGATGAGCATACGGAGAAGAAAGCGGTCTCCTTCCCGAAATCCACCACTAAGTTCGCCATAACGGGGGGAAGGCTCATATTGGCATCGCCGAGTATTACCGCAAATTCGGATCTTGTGATATCGGCATCCCTCGACTCCGGAAAGGATAATAAGCCCGTTACCCTGAAGGCCGGGGCCGGCATAGATGTGAAGGTATACACCTTCACTACAAAGAGCAGCGTGGCACTGAACGGAAAGAAGACCAGCAATTTCAGGATGGATACCGGAACTGCTCTCACAGTCACGAATGTGAACGCCGTTAATCTTGAGGTGGGAGAGGGCACAACGCTTAAGCTTCCCGCAAAGAGCAAGTTTAAGCCTGCATCCCTCACCGGATCCGG
>JAILQK010000123.1 GCA_024699045.1 Lachnospiraceae bacterium
CGTTTCCGTGGATCATTACGAGGCTTATTGCAGTCAAAGATTTTCTGCTGATCAGCGCAGGAAAGATAGGCGGTGTTAAATTGCTTGAGAAGGCATTTTCAACCGATGAGCTGTCCAAGGAGGATGTTCAGTATGCCGCAAGGGTCCTTAAAATGATAAGCTCAAGGACCATATGGAATACTTTCGACTCATGTAACAATTATTCAATGCCTGCTGATATTCATACCGATTGTTTAAACATCGAATACTGGATCGCCAGCAAAGAGGTGCGCGACAGAAGGTTGGATATCGCTTATATCAGGAAGTGTTTTCCGCACACGATATTCAGAAGGATTGAGAACGTTGGCCACGGCGGACTGGCTCCGTTTAATCCGGAAAAGTTCGTCAGTGGGATTGAGCGCATCTGCAGAGGATGCTCAAACCAGACAAAGCAGGATAAGTGAAATCATGAAAAAATATATACCAAAGAAGATGGTTGCCGTCAGCAGATACCGGAATTACATACCGGGTTTGTCTGAAGAGATAAAACAGGATATCTACGACAGAATGAACGAGCTGATAGAGGAAGAAAAGGCATATTGCGACCAGGGAAACTATAAGCATATGGCCCAGATATTCACTTCGATAGCTCTCTATCAGACCCTGCAGAAACACGGAAAAAGTGAGGAAGAAGCCTATCGGATAACGTCTGAGGAAATGTGGAAAGCACTTACTCCGGACAGTTACCGTAAGATGGCTAAGCTTCCTTTCTTTTTATCGATGATGAAAAAGATACTTCCGATAGGCTTTAAGAACGGGACCGGAACAGGCTGGCGATATCAGTGGCATTTTGATGAGGACCCTAAGGAAAGATTCCACTTTGAATGCGTTGAATGTGTATACCGCCATGTTTTTGAAGAGCAGGATCTGATGAAGCTCGGAGCGATGTTCTGTCACTCCGATGTCATCAATTTCGGTAATCTGCCATACACGGATTTTAAACGTACAAGGACTCTGTGTCAGGGCGGAGACTGCTGCGATTTTGATTTTATAAGGCATGATACGGACGCCGGGGAAGGCTGGGAACGCAGCCGGAGTGTTTAGCCCGGACTGCTTATAAACATGCCGAAGGCAATAAGAGGGAGATAGCGATGAAGAAACTGAAAGGATTGAAAAAAGAAGAGGTGAGCAGCAGATGAAGTATAGTGGAATGCCGGGAGGAATGTGGATTGTGTTTAAGAACTCGTTTCGAAAAGCGCTTATAAATGATCTCGGATACAGTCCTTCCGATGCAAAGAGGATAACCGGATCTGCAAAAATCAGATACAGGGAGATCATAGAAAAACTTCCCGAGTTTGAGGCGGGAGACAGATTCAAGACGAACATCGTAAACTGTGCGGTCTTAACAGCCTTTCTTCTAAGCATGGGCAAAAGACCTTCGGTGGAAGAGGCGACCCGGTATTATGAGCATGCAATGACAAATCCGGCCACAAAGAAATTCTGCCGTATGGGCGGAAAGAAGAAGTTCACTGACAGCGATATCGAAGGAATGAAAAAGACCGCTGCCTTAAAAGCCGCTGACCGGAATCCTTATTCGTGGAATATGGATTATCTTCCGTATGATGACGGGAGCGGGTATGAGGCGAGGTTCTATAAATGCGGAATATGCGTGCTCATGAAAGAATACGGGTTTTATGATCTGGTTCCTGCGATGTGTCATTTGGACTATACTATGAGTGAACTGGGTGGCGCTTCCGATTTTGTCAGGGAATATACACTGGCATCAGGCGGGCCTTATTGCGACTGCGGATATAAGAAGAAGCAGTCTTAAAGCAGGAAACAAAGTCGATATGGCAGAAAGTCTCAAACAGGAGGATTAAATATCCGTTTTAGGGAGGTTTGTTGAATATGTCAGTCAGGATCAATACGTTAAGTGAAGAGGAGATCCGCTCCATAGGAGATGCTTTTGCGGATTTTGAATATGCGGATTCCGAGTGGGGAATGAGTTTCCTCGGAAAGGATAAACAGGCGGTCAGTGACTATATCTGCGCGTATGTCCGAATGGCGATCCGTGAGAGGGTCCTTTATTCGACAAGTGAAAACCACGAAGCATACATCGCATTTAAGAGGTCTGAGCACAAGATGAGCGTCTCATCTGCGGCAGGGCTGCTGGGCACTGCTTTCGGATGCGCAAACTATCGAAATATCCCCAAAGCGGCAAAGGGATTTATGCACTCGGATAAGGGGTACGGCGATATTCTTCTAAAATTCAAAATACCGCATATCTACGTAGGTATGGTTGCCGTTACGAAACAATTCCAGGGGCAGGGATATATGAGAAAACTCCTGGAGATCGCCTTTGAAGAGGGACGTAAGCACGCTCTTCCCGTGGTTCTTGATACCGATGCCGAACTTAAAAAATTAAAATATGAGCATTTGGGAATGAAATGCGTAACGACGAAACAACTCGCTGACGGTGTGAATCTGTACGGAATGGTGTATGAACCGGAGAATATCCCCAAAGAGTGGAAGAGCGAAGTAGTGATGGATGATTTCCGGATCATGAAGGAGAAAAACGGATCCGTATGGGATAAGTTTGCATCCGTGTACAGCGCTTTCGTGACGGGTACACCCGGGAATAAAAAAGCATACGAGGCAATCTATAGGCGTATAAGGAGTGTGGTACGGGACAAGGAAGTATTGGAGATCGCCACCGGCCCCGGAGTGATAGCAAAACAGGTCGCGACGGAAGCCAAAAGCATGATCGCAACGGATTTTTCAGAGAAGATGCTTGCGGTTGCACACAGAGGCGAAGTTCCGGACAATCTTAAGTTTGAACAGGCAGATGCCTGCAAACTACAGTATGCTGATGACAGCTTCGATGTGGTGATCATCGCGAATGCCCTGCATATCATCCCCGAACCGGAGAGAGCATTGGCGGAAATAAGACGTGTCCTTAAGAAAGACGGTATCCTTATAGCGCCAAACTTTATTCATGAAAATAAAAACAAGGTCAGCGGAGCTTTCAGCAAAGCTTTATCTGTCGCCGGAGTTAAGTTTGAGGCGAAATGGGATGCGGACGACTATATTGCCTTTCTTGTACGAAACGGTTTTGAAGTGAAGAATTCAAAACAGTTAAATTCCACGATTCCTATGGTGTATGTGGAAGCAACTGTATTGAATGCGGAGACAATATATTAGATACAGTCAAAGTCTAGGGGGACGTGATCATGTCATTGGATAAACTGGTAAACAAGGGATTTGTCCGGTATACAAAGAAGCATTTTCCGGACGAAGCGGATACGATCATAAAGAAGGCGTATGAGCTCTATCCGAAGCTGCATGCCAAAGCGCCGGATATCGGAGGCTCTGCCAACAATATGGCATATAATCTCGATATGATGATCACGGCAGTTTCATATTATGAAGCGTCGGATCACAGGATAGGCGGGGATGCTTTCGGTGAGATCGCGAAGGGCTTACTTAAGAAGTATGACTTTGTAAAAAAGTTCATCAATATCAATAAGCCGTGGCAGATGAGACTGATAAAGAAAGCTATGTATAACAGGTATGTGCCGTATTCAAAACTGGTTGATGAGAAACTGTCCAAAGGTGAATGGGGAAACACCTGGCGTGTGAAGATA
>JAILQK010000134.1 GCA_024699045.1 Lachnospiraceae bacterium
ATGACGGCCGTGATATGTACGGATCAGGTGTCCATCACAAAGGATATCAGTCCCGTATTCTACGCCTGGGCCAATGCAAAGATCATAGTTCCCTTTGGTGGATATACAAACAATAAGGGTAAATATATGGCCCCTTATGTAAGACCCGGTGTCATAGTTGCGCTGTTGGTACTGATCATTATATTCATAATACTCCGTTATACGAAATTCGGACGTTCTCTGTATGCAGTAGGCGGAAGTGAGACTTCGGCAGCGATGATGGGACTGAATGTGAAACTTATAAAGATGAAGGCATATATTTTATCGGCAGTCCTCTGCTCGATAGGCGGAGTATGCTACTGTCTCAACACCATGGCCGGATCTGTTTCACAGGCGCTCGGATTGGAGATGGATGCAATCTCATCTGCCGTAATAGGAGGTACGCTGCTTACAGGCGGAGTGGGAAATGTTATCGGTTCGTTCTTCGGGGTGCTGATCAACGGCACGATATCATCAATAGTCAAAACGAACGGAAAGCTTGCTTCGTCATGGCCCAATATCCTGACAGCGGCGCTGCTGTTCGTATTCATAGTCATTCAGAGTCTGTTTGCCGCATTAAGGGCAAGACAGTCCGGAAACAAATGATAAGAAGGTTAAAAAGAAGGATACTTAAGGAGAGCGCATGTCTGATATGCGCTCTCTGCCTTATTGCCGGCACTGCGGGCTGTGGGGATACCACCCCGGCTGTCCTTGCGGAAAATGACGAGGATAAGGCAGTATACAGTGATGACATTACGATCGGACTGTCGCAGATAGGGTCGGAATCGGACTGGCGGATGGCTTCCACGGAATCGGTAAAGGCGGCTTTTTCGGCTGAGACGGGTTACGATCTGATCTTTGACGATGCACAGCAAAAACAGGAGAATCAACTGAAAGCGCTCCGGGAATTTATTGATCAGGGTGTAGACTATATAGTGCTCGACCCGATCGTTGAGACGGGGTGGGATTCTGTGCTTTCGGAAGCAAAAGAAGCCGGGATCCCCGTTATCGTCTACGACAGAAGGATAGAAGTCGAAGACGATTCTTTATACGCCTGCTGGATAGGGTCGGATTTTAAGCTTGAGGGCGAGAGGGCCTGTGTCTGGCTTCAGGAATACCTGAATAGCAAAGGGATAACCCGGAACATAAATATCGCAGATATACAGGGGACTTTGGGGGCTTCAGCACAGATCGGCCGCAGCGCAGCTCTTGAAGAGGCAACGATGGTCAATAAAAACTGGCGTATCATAGCGCAGGAATCGGGAGACTTTACGACAGCCAAGGGTAAGGAAGTCATGAATTCCATGTTGAACAAGTACGGAGATGATATCAACGTCGTGTATGCCGAAAATGATAATATGGCATATGGAGTGATAGAGGCACTTGAGGCAAAAGGATACAGAGCGGGTCTTGATATAGATAACGGGGAGATCCTCGTACTGTCCTTTGACTCCTCGAATAAGGGGCTGCAGCTTACTCTGGAGGGAAAACTTGCGGTCAATACCGAGTGTAACCCTCTTTACGGACCTCGCCTGACAGAGATCATAGATGCTCTTGAGGCGGGAGAGCAGGTGGAAAAAGAGACCTATATCGAGGAGGAACAGTTTTCCGGAGTGTCATATATCGGAACCATTCAGGTAAGGAACCGTCCGTACACCGTTACCAATCTTACGGAGGAGCTCATAAAAGAGCGAGCTTACTGATACTATTTGGAACTCCCGGTAAAAAGCGCTCTCACAGCATTGAGCACACATATCACCATGACACCCACATCCGCAAAGACCGCGATCCACATGCCGGCGATCCCAAATGCGGACAGAAGCAGGCATATAAGCTTTATCCCTATGGCAAACACTATATTCTCTTTTACGATCCTCAGGCACTTCTTTGCAATATGTATCGCCTCAGGGATCTTCAGCGGATCATCATCCATAAGTACCACATCTGCGGCTTCTATCGCAGCGTCGGATCCCATTGCTCCCATCGCGATACCTATATCTGCGCGTGAAAGGACCGGCGCATCGTTGATCCCGTCACCGACAAAGGCGAGTTTGCCCTTACCGGCCTGTTCTCCGATCAGCCTGTCTACGCAGTCAACCTTGTCTGAGGGAAGCAATCCGGCATGAAATTCATCAACGTGAAGCTCGGCTGCGACTTTTTCGGCAATTTTTTTTTCGTCACCGGTAAGCATCACGGTGCGTCGTATACCACATGACTTAAGTCTTTGTATGGCTTCGGCGGAACCGGGTTTTAGCGTATCGGAGATAACGATGTGGCCCGCATATGTTCCGTCGATCGAGACATGAACGATGGTACCGACATCGTCAGGGCATTCCGTATAGTCGATATTAAGCTCGGACATGAGCTTCGTATTCCCGGCCGCGATCTTACTGCCGTCGACCAAAGCGGTAACTCCCCTTCCGGCCAGTTCTTTTATTTCCGAAACACGGCTGCGGTCGAGTTCGTTATCGCAGGCTTTCCGAAGGCTTGCGCTTATCGGATGAGTGGATGCCGTTTCGGCAAGTGCAGCCATTTCGATCAGCAGTTTTTCGTCGATAGGACAGTGATGGATATCGTCCACTTCGAAGGTCCCTTTGGTCAGTGTTCCCGTCTTGTCGAAGACAACGGTGTCAACCTCTGACAGGGTTTCAAGATAATTGGAACCTTTTATAAGGATGCCGGCATGACTTGCGCCTCCTATGCCCGCAAAAAAAGAAAGCGGGATCGAGACCACAAGCGCACAGGGACATGAAATAACAAGGAAGGACAACGCCCTGTATAAAAAACTTCCCCACATGGGATCGAGTCCCATAAACAACATACGGACAAGAGGGGGAATGAGAGCGAGCGCGATCGCAGAATAGACGACAGCCGGCGTGTATACTCTTGCGAATTTTGTGATAAAGTTTTCGGAACGGGATTTGCGGGAGGAGGCATTTTCGACGAGATCCAGGATCTTTGATACCGTGGAATCACAGAATTCTCTGGTGGTCCTTATCTTAAGCGGACTCGTCAGATTAATGCATCCCGAGATGACTTCATTTCCTTCCGTGACTTCTCTGGGAAGACTCTCACCCGTGAGTGCCGCCGTATCCAGTGAGCCTGAGCCGGATTCGATGATCCCGTCGATCGGGATTTTCTCTCCGGGCTGCACATAGATCAGAGTACCGATCTCAACCTCATCGGGGTCGACTTTTTCCAGGCCGCTTTCGGTCTCGATATTTGCGTAATCGGGTCGTATATCCATGAGCTCCGTGATATTCCGGCGGCTTTTTCCGACCGCAACACTTTGAAACCATTCTCCGATCTGATAGAAAAGCATGACTGCGACAGCCTCGACGTAATCCCCCGTCTCTCCGGAGAGATCCTTGAATATCCCGAGAATTATGGCTCCTGCCGTAGCGATGCACATCAGAAGAGATTCGTCCATGGGCTGCCGGTTTATTATGCCTTTGAAGGCTTTTTTCAGCACATCATATCCAATGATCAGATACGGGATCATATACAGAATAAGACGTGGAACCCCGGAAACCGGGATAAAATGAGCCGTAATCAGAATGGCAGCGGAGACTATGATACGGATGAGGGTTTGTTTCTGTTTTTTATTCATAGAAAGATCTCGCAATCGTCCTCAACTTTTTTGCAGTTAGCAAGGACTCTTGGCATTACCTCTTTCGGATCGGCGCCATCGTCGAATTCAACATTCATTTTAAGCATCATAAAGTTGACTACCGCATCTTTTACACCATCGGTCTTTTTTGTGGCTTCCTCCATCTTTGCCGCGCAGTTTGCGCAGTCAACGTCGATCTTATAGCTTTTTTTCATTATCAGTCTCTCCTTAGATTGTTTTAACAATTAAACAATTGCTTAATTGTAATACATATATTATACTTGTTACCTGAATAAGTCAAGAAGTGATGCCAGATAATGATTCCCGGTATGAGAACATGCTGTTTCCGGCCGGATCCGAAACGGAATACAGGAGGTAATTATGATACTGCCGCATGATCATGGAAATAACGACAAGATTAAAGATATCATCAGGGAGATGCCGGCGCTGGAGGGCTTTTCCGTTGCGTCCGAAATATTCAAGCTTTTGGGAGATACG
>JAILQK010000146.1 GCA_024699045.1 Lachnospiraceae bacterium
CACATAATAGCATCTGATACAGCTACCCCTCTTATCTTATTACTGTCATATCCGTCTTCTCCTTGATTGGCACTACCACCTTCAAGTGTCCTTTTTGCTACTGCAGAAGCTTCAGCAGTTGATAATCTTCCCTCAATCGTACCTATATTGCTCCGAAGTGTACTCCCACTGTATTCGTTACTATTATCATCATAAACACTACAACCTAAAAATCCATTTGCGAGAAGTGTCATCGTACCTGATGCGCTTGCAACCCCGTTTCCACCATATCCGATCACACGCCAGACATCTGACTGATTGTCGTAATACACTGTCGGTGCGCTTGCCGTATTGACGTTAGTGTTAAGCACATCAGCACCCAGTTGCAGCTTCTTTCCCGTACCTGCCGCATGTGCCGTTTCAACAAAGCCTGCTCCGGGTATTGCGCCCATAACAAGTGCAACTGACAAAACTACTGCTGTGATCGCTTTCAATATCCCTATAATCTTCAATTTAATCTTACTCATTTGTTTTATTTCTGATAGACACTCTCCCTTTATCCTTCGGACAGTATTCTATCACTGTCTCTTAATGACAGTCAAGTATTGCGTCCGGTTATAGAAAACATTATCCTCTTGATACGCTGATAAGTATTCACGGATATCTTCTGCAGTCATCACACATACATTCTTATCCACTTTAGCAAACAGCTTTTCAAGATTGTATCGATACATAAATATGGTTTGATCCGACCGCCCTTACAGACGTTTTGTTACGAGAAACACATCTAAGAGTTCCTCTGAAGATTTCTCCAGTATCCCATCTTCCGAACGTTTCATAACATCATCCAGCGTATCCATGAGCTTGATCATTTGTCTGTTATCAAGGCTTTGGGTCATCCGCTGCATTATAAATCCCTTTTCCTGCTGATCTTTATGATACCCTATATGTATCTCTGATCACCGGGATATAGTATAATAAATCTGTAAAATGTTATACCTGTTGATCAGAGTGTCCATAGCAGGTATGTTTTAATTACGAGGGAAATATTATGAAAGGAAAAAAAGTTCTTATTATGACCCTTCTGTCGATCGGTGTTATCCTGGCGTCAATGCAGGTTACACAGGTGGCGGAAGCAAAAGTCACAAATCGTGTATCTGATAACAGCAGCAAAACCGGTAAGGCCATCAGTTTATCCGATGCAAAGGAGAAGTTTGAAGATGGACGGAAATACATACAGGACGATATCAAAGTCGTTAACCTCCAGGGAACCTGGAGGCAGATGGGACGTCAGTATGGTCATTTGATGAAGGATGAGCTGGAAGATGTCAAGGTTTTTCTGGAAACGATAATTGAGGCCAAGGAGGGAAATGCTGAAAATGCGGTAGCCATTGTAGCTGAACAGACCGATCAGACTCCTTACAGGATAAACGAATTTTTTGAGGGGGCTTCCGAAACCTCCGGACTGACCGTCGAAGAGCTTCAGATGATCAATGCTGTGGAGAGGATCGGCGGTCTTCCAAAATGCAGTGTTGCCATGACATGGGATGATTATGCTGCCTCAGATCTGGTCATAGGCAGAAACTATGACTACTCAGATTCTTTCAGCCTGCTGAAAGATGCGATCGCAGTAACGGTATATCATCCTGCAGATGGCTCTCTTGCAACAGCTACCATAGGCTATGTCGGCGAGATTTACGCTGTTAACGGGATCAATGAGAATGGGATTTTTCTGGAGCTGAACAACGGAAAACCTTCTGCTAATATCAATTCTCCCAATCCACGTATTACAGGTACGACAATGCTTTTTGAGTGCCTTTTTGAAACGGCTGAACTGAACGATCTGGAGCGTTTCTTCAATACCATAAACTGCAGTTCTTCCTATATCATTAATGTGGCAGATGAAAATGAGGGCCTCTCTTATGAATGGTGTCCGATCGGCGTGAAGCGCGGAGCAGATGACCTTCCGGAAGGAATGCTGGTTTCCACCAATTATTTCGTGAATCCGGAATGGCTGTTTGCGGTTCCGTCTGATAAAACCAGCTGGGACGGCCTGACAAGGCGGGAGAATCTGATCAAACTTTGTAAGAAAAACAAAGGGAAAATAGATGCAGAAAAGATGATGGAAATCATAGACAAAACGGTAGAAGAGGGTGGCGCCAAGAATAAACTGACCGTTTATCAGATGGTAGTAGTTCCAAAAACCAAAACTCTTTGGCTGCAGATCACAGGAGGATCTTCGTGGACACAGATCGACCTGGAAAGCTTTCTTAAGAAGTGATAAAGCTGATCAACGCAGCATTTTGAAATAAATATTATAGCAATAATATCCGGAGAGGGACTGCCACACTAAGCAATGATCAGTGTGGCAGTCTTCTTAATAGATATGATCCGGAGTCTTCATATCCTTATCCATTGCCATCTCTTCAATTACTCCCTGCCCTTTATACCGTATTCTCCTTATATTCTGATTATAGACTTAAGATAAACTCATCTCCTTTTTTATTTTACGAGTTAGTGTTGGCAATTGGCAATTATATTGCTATTATGTTAATCGATAGCTATAATTTCCTATTGTTTATTGTGCCGAGGAGGAAAGCAACGTGGAAATCAAACCTCATCGCCATGATCTGAAAATGGAAAAGAAAAGCTTTTGGCTGTCCGTAGCTTTTTTGTTTCTTGTCATGATCGCAGCCTTTATTCTTACTATGGTGGTTCCCGGAGGCGTATATACCAAGATCGATGACGGAAATGGAAATCAGGTGATCGATACAGCGGCCGGGTTTACCCCGGTTCAGGGCGGCATTCCCTTCTGGAAATGGCTGCTTTCTCCCATCCTTGTGCTGACGGGCAGCGGAGCCGGCACCCTGATCCCCATCATTCTGTTTCTGCTTTTGCTCGGCGGGATTTTCAGCGTCCTGATCGCGCAGGGCATTCTCAGCCATATGCTGGGAAAGCTGGTCCGGCGCTTTACCACGGTACGCTACCAGCTGATGGCCGTCATGATCTTGTTCTTTATGGCGCTGGGCGCCTTTATCGGATCCTTTGAAGAAGTGATTCCTCTGGTGCCCATAGTGGTGTCCCTGGCCGTCTGCCTGGGATGGGATATCCAGACGGGGGTTGCCATATCCCTGCTGGCCGTGGGATGCGGTTTTGCCTCAGGCGTGGCCAATCCCTTTACCGTTGGCGTGGCTCAGACGCTGGCGGGTCTCCCCGTATTCAGCGGCATATGGTTCAGGCTCCTCTGCTTCGCGATCATCTACGTGATCCTTCTGGGCTTTATCCTCCTCCGCGCCCGGAGGGCGGATAAAACTGATCCCGTGCAGTTTCCGGATCAGGAGGATCAAAACGACCCGAAAATGGATCGGGCCGTCCGATACTTTTCCATCCTGATGGGAATCGGGATCCTCATTATTGTCGTGTCCGGATTTGTCCCGGTTCTGAGCGACTATACCCTGATCCTTCTGATGCTGACCTTTCTGGGAGCCGGGATTTCTTCCTCGCTCATTTCCGGGATGGATCCGCAGGAGCTGGGCAGGGTCTTCCTAAAGGGTGCAATTGACATTCTGCCAACCATCGTGCTGATCCTGATGGCTTCCTCCATCCGGTATATCATGGAGGAAGGAAGGATTTTGGACTCATGTCTGCACCTTGCACTGGAAGCCGCCGACGGGATGTCCCGACCTGCGGTGATCCTCTTTATCTATCTGATCTGCATGGCCACAAACTTCTTTGTTCCTTCCGGCTCGGCGGAAGCCCTCCTGCTGATCCCCATCATAGTTCCCCTGGCGGGAGCCTTCGGGATCAGTGCCCAGCTGTGCATCGTGGCCTTTGCCTTCGGAGACGGATTCAGCAATATCCTTTATCCCACCAACCCGGCTCTTATGGTTGCCCTGGGGCTTGCGGACTGCGGATACGGGAAATGGATCCGTTATTCGCTGCCTTTCCAGCTTCTCAATCTGGTGCTGACCTGCGGCTTACTGCTGCTGGGTCTGGCGGTGGGGTATGCCTGATACCAGAATCCACCACAACAAAAAAGCTGTGGATCAATAGCCAAAAGGGCCTTTGATTCCACAGCCGGATAAAAATATACTTTTCTGACCAAAGAGAGCTGTAATCTGGTTGTCCCCGAACGTATCAGTATCAGGCGAACTGTGAATTATAGATTTCGCTGTAAAGTCCGCCGAGAGCCATCAGGGAATCGTGATTGCCGGTCTCCTCGATGTTGCCGTCCTTCATCACGATGATCAGATCGGCGTTTTTGATCGTGGAAAGCCTGTGGGCGATGACAAAGCTGGTCCGTCCGCTTGTCAGTGAATCCATCGCCTTCTGGATCATGATCTCGGTCCGGGTGTCGACGTTGCTGGTCGCCTCATCCAGGATCAGCATCGGCGCGTTCTCCATCATAGCCCGGGCGATGGTGATCAGCTGCTTCTGCCCGGCGGAAAGTGCGCTTTCCTTCTGGATCACGGTATCGATCCCCTGAGGCAGGGAGTTAATATAGCTGCTCAGGTTGGTTTCCTCGAGGATCTCATTGAGCCTGTTCTCGTCCGCGTCCTTCAGGTTATAGACGATATTCTCCCGTAGCGTTCCGTTGATCACCCAGGTTTCCTGAAGGATCATGCCAAAGATCTCCCGGATCTCCTTACGGGTCATTTTTTGGATGGAGACTCCATCCACCAGGATATCCCCGCTTGTAATTTCATAGAAGCGCATCAGCAGATTGACCAGCGTTGTTTTTCCGGCACCCGTAGGACCGATGATCGCGACCTTCATGCCCGGCTCAATTTTGCAGGAGAAATTGCTGATCGTCAGTTTTCTGGAATCGTAGCCGAAGCAGACGTCCCGGAATTCAACCTCTCCGCGGATATGATCATGATCCAGGAGCGGCTCGGTATCCTTTTCTTCCTCAAGCTCCTCCTGCTCCAGGAAGTTGAACACCCGGTTGCAGGCCGCGGTACCGAGCTGAATGGTGCTGCTCGTCTGCCCAAGCTCGGAAAGCGGACCCTGGAAAAGAGTGACGTATACCAGGAAGCCCGTGATGATCCCGATATCGGGAATCGTCCCGTTCGCGAAGAGCAGACCGCCCGCGATCAGAACCGAGGCATAGGTCAGATAGGAAACGAACGAGGTAGCCGGTTCCAACAGGCCGCCGATCGCCTGGGATCTATACAGAACCCTTCCCAGAATTTCATTCTTCTCCCGGAATTCCGAGATCTTCCTGTCCTCCGCGTTGAACGCCTTGATGACCAGCTGCCCGGAATAATTTTCTTCCACGACCGCGTTCACTTCACCCAGGATCTCCTGGGTTTTGTCAAACAGAGGCAGCGCATACCTGAAAGTCAGTGAAATGATGAACAGCATAAGGGGCAGCGAGCAGGCCGCGACCAGAGCCAGCTGCCAGCAGGTAATAAACATCGCGATAAATACGCCGGTCAGCATAAAGCAGGACTGCACGATCAGGCTCACGCTGTTCTGCATGGAGGTGCTGAGCGTATCGACATCGTTTGTAATGACGGACAGGATATCACCGGTTTGGGTAGTATCGAAGTAATTCAGCGGCATCCTGTTGATCTTGCAGGATATCCGGCTCCTCAGATCCCTGGAGAATCTCTGGATCACGGAATTGAGAATAAACCCTGAGGAATATCTTGTGATAAAGCCGCCTACCATAGAGACGATGAGGATCATCGCGTAATGAAGCACATTGTCCATATTGACAACGAGTTTCCCGTCCACCGGCGTTTTCCCGACCGGGGAAATCTCATTGGTCAGATTGCGGATCATATCCGGCGCAAAGATAAGCAGCAGAACGGAGATGACCAGCAATATGATGGATGCCGCAAAAGGAACATAATATTTCCGAAAGGCTTTTACCAGACTGCCGAGCTTGTTTTCTTCCCTCGAGGCATCGATGATCACTGTGTTCATAGTCCCAACTCCTCTTTGCTAAGCTGCGAGAACGCAATCTCCTGATAGATGTGGCAGTTCCTTATCAGATCACTGTGCCGGCCCTGGCCGACCACCTTCCCCTGATCCAGCACAATGATCTGATCCGCGTCCATAATGGTGCCGACACGCTGTGCGATTATGACCCGGGTCGTATCGGGAAGCTGCTTCGCTATATTCGCCCGGACGGTTTTATCTGTTTTATAGTCCAGCGCTGAAAATGAGTCGTCGAAGATCAGGATCTCAGGCCGGGCCGCAACCGCTCTGGCAATACAGAGCCTCTGCTTCTGCCCGCCGGAGAAATTCGTTCCGCCCTGAGCTACCTCTGAATCATATTCATTTCTCTTTTTGCTGACGAAGTTATCCGCATCGGCGATCTGAGCCGCCCATCTGACATCGGCCAGCGGCATCTCCGGATTTATGAAGGCGATATTCTCCCGGATATTTCCTTTGAAAAGGAAGCCGCGTTGGGGAGCGTAGCCGATACGGTCCCGCAGATCCCTCTGGCGGACGTTTTTGACATTCACTCCGTCTACCAGCACTTCCCCTTTCGTGCAGTCCGCCATCCGGGGGATCAGGTTGACAACCGTTGTTTTCCCGCTGCCGGTGGCACCGATGAGAGCGAGGGTTTCCCCCTGCCGGACCTTGAAGTTCAGCCCGGAAACAGCATTGCCGTCGGAACCGGGATAGGCGAAGCTCACGTCGCGGAATTCGATCGTACCCTTTTCCCGGAAAGCTTCGGGAGTCTCCGGATCCGGCACGGCCGTCTGATGCCTGAGTATTTCCATCAAGCGCTTTGCGCTGACGTTCGCTCTCGGCCAGACCACGATCAGGGTGATGAGCAGAACAAAGGACATGACGATCTGGCTCCCCAGCATGATGAAAGAATTCGACGCGCTGAAGGCGATCCCGGCGCTTTCCATATCCAGCCCGTTGAGGATATACGCTCCCACCCACAGAATGGACAGGGTCAGCCCGAGCAGCACCAGATTGACCAGTGGCGCGAATACAGCCATCACCCGGCCGGCGAAGATCTGCAGCTTCGTAAAATGGGTGTTGACCTTATCGAACTTGTTTTCCTGATAGCTTTCCGCGTTGAAGGTCCTGACCACCCGGACGCCTGTCAGATTTTCTCTGGAGGCAACGTTCAGCTCGTCCGTAAGCCTCTGGATGACCTTATATTTCGGCTGAACCATCAGCAGCAGACCGATCACGGCGGTCACAAGCACCGTCAGCCAAATCGCCGTAACCAGCGTCAGGGACTCCGTGCCATACTGCACCAGAGCGATAATCGCCCAGATCATCGTGATCGGCGCCGCAAACGCCGTTTTCAGGAAGGTGAGCCACGCGAGATGAAAGTTCTGAATGTCATTGGTCGTTCTGGTGATCAGAGATTCCGTGGAGAAGGACGCGAAGTCGGAAACTGCAAACTGGTTGACCTTCTCATACATCATTCTCCGGATATCTGTTGCCGTTTTGGCGGCGGAAGAGCTGGCCAGGAATCGGATCACCACCTCGACGGCTGCCATCAGGATCGCGGAGATAACCATGGATAGTCCGTACCACCAGATTTCCGCCACACCGTTTTCCCGGCTGGACTGCACGGCATGAGTCAGCAGGCTGATATGATTCACGATCTGCATCATGAAATATACCTGCACCAACGTCAGTATAAACACCACAGCAACTGCGATCCAGTTTATGGGTTTCAGGCTTTTACCCAGTAATTTAAACATATCCTGTCCCGTCCTCTACTTAAAACATACAAAAGCCCGCGCTGATTTACGAAACGAATAAATCTCCTTCATCGAAATCGTCCATTTTGTACCTCTAATGGAACTCCACCAGATCAGAATAGACACTAAACAGATATAATAACTTTCATAGCTTTGCTAAATAGTATTATATATCATCATTACAAAAATATAAATATGCACCGGCATCAGATTATAAATGCCAAATCTTAAATGTTTTGATCATGCGCATCTTTCATTTCTTCTTATTGTACACACAGGCGGCCACTCATCTTTACTTTTATTCTTTCCGATTATACAATATAAAACAGAGGTGAAAACACATGGATAATACATTACAGCAACTCTGTGATCTTCAACTGGAAAATGAAGAATATGTCAGAAATACCAAGCTTATGGCCGGTGAGGAATATGTTAAGATAGGCGCTTTGCTCTGCACCTCAAGCGGCTTCAGGCCTGATATTGAGATAATAAAATCATGCAAAGATATCCTTAAACAAAAAACAAAGAAGTTTTCGGATTTTCATGGTTCGTTGGGAACTCTTCTATCAATGAAAATGTCCATAGCCCAGTCTCCCGGATCATATATTGACGGAATTGTTTCGATTTACAATAAGATCATAGAGGGTAAAATCTTTTCAAGTTACACCTATATCCTCACAGCCATGATCATAAATGACCGTTGTCTTGCCGGTGATATTGATGCAGATGCGATCACTGCCAAAACATTCACGGCTTTTAAGGAATTAACCAAAGGAAATCCATTTTCGGATGAGTGGTACATACCATATTTAGCCCTCACAGTTACCGAAGACAGAGATCTTGACAGTATGATCAAAGAAATAAATGACTCTTACAAAGTAATAAAAAAAGATCATCGCCTTCCCGGAGAAATCGCCATGTCAGCCGGGATCCTTCTTACATCCAGTCCTAAACCCGTAGAGGAGAAAGCTGCTGATTTTTGCAATCTATATGAAGCCATAAAAAAACATAAGTGCCACACTTCTACCTCCAAAGCCATGTCTATATATACTACGTACGTGGATCTTAACGAGGACAGAGATACTCTGATCAATAGCATTGTTGAAGTTAATGAATATTTTAAGGGCAAAAAAGGTTACGGTATGCTTTCCGGGACCGATGATCTGAGAAAAAGCCTGGCGGCTTCATTGGTATTAAAATACTACATGAAATCAGCTTCTGACCAGTCGACATCTATCATATCCGCAATAATAACAGAAGAGGTCCTTTATATAGCGATAGCCGCATACATGCTGATCATCGCTCCGATCACATTCCAATCATAGGCATAGTCGGTAGAGTTAGCACAGTCGGTACAGACAAAAAAATGATATATCATACCATATTTATGGTAGGATCGTTATGAATATAAATAAAAAAGGGGGCAGAATATGCCGGATATCAAGGATTACAAATACAAGATGCTTTCTGACAGAAAACTGAAAAAGGACGATTATGTCGTGTCGGAAGAATTAAAGGATTTACCGGAAAGACAGGAATTAAACAGGAAGATGCAGGAAACTTTGTCAGCTGAAGGACTGGTCTTCTTTCTTACAAAGGACAGTAAGGTAAACGGCGTGATCCTCTTAGACCACAATGAGGTCGATCCATCGGCATACGGTATTGAGACCGATTCCGGGAAGGATAAGGCAGAAGAAAAGGAATCAAAGATTTATGCCTATGAGACAAGGGAGATCTATTTAAATGATGATCTGAAAAACCGCCAGGATCTGGTGATGAAAGATCTTTTGTCCGAGATCAAGGAATTCATCTACTCTTATGAAAAAAAAGAGGTAAAGGTGATAAAATGCGGGGATCATATGATCGCCGAAAGGTCAAAGAGGACGAAGTATACGATCGCGACCTGTATGCTGCTGGGAATTTGCGCAGGAGCATTAGTAAATTTTATTCCCGGCCTGAACAGTTACATGGGAATCAGCATATTGCTCGGTATGATGGCCGGTATGATAATAGGATTGCTGGTCCGTGAGAAAACAGATTCCTGGAAATAAGTGATACGGAGCAGCTTATTTTGAGGTTGTCCCTGAACATAAAAAATCTCCGACAGTTGTCGGAGATTTTTTTGATTGTTACTTAATATAGTTTTCAATATTCCATTCTAAATATAGAGGAATATTGTAAGTTGTGGTAGATCCAGATTTGATTGTGTTTTGCATACAGGCAGTAAAAAAAGGGAAGCGCTGTTCTGCGCTTCCCTGAAAAATCTTCTGGTCAGGATTACAGGATATCTGTTATACCGTAACCTGTTGCGGCAGCAAACATCTGACCACATACAGCACAGGTATAAAGATCCTTGCTTACGGATGCAAGTTCGTCACCATCGCAATAGAACTCCGACCACTTATCGTTCCCGCATCTTGGGCATTTTATGATCACCCCGTACGAAAACCCCTCAAGGGTCTGCTTAAATCCACCGCTTACTTCTTCGATCTTATCTTCCTGAAGCTTGAATCCCTTAAATTTCTTTTCTGAATCTGACATATCTTCCTCCTTTAAAATGATATCATCATATCTGCTACTATTATACAAATAAATATACGAATATTTTCTGTTTTGGGAAATAACCGATGACGAAGAGTTTCTCGGCACAGCGCCGATAAATAAACTGCTGTTCAAACTGGCCGTTCCGACGGTAGTATCACAGCTGGTCAATATGCTTTACAACATTATAGACCGCGTTTACATAGGACATATGCCTGAAAACAGCGCGCTGGCTCTTACCGGTGTAGGAGTTTGCATGCCAGCTGGATGTTATTGAATACTACCAGCAGCCCGGCAAAGCGCACCATCTGTCTGAAATAACTAATAAACAACGTAAGCTCTATGAGCTTATGGAAGTACCTGTCCCGACATAGATATAAAATGTCGGGAGTTCAGGTTTTAAGCCTGTTTATATGCCGGTAAAGACTTGTCTGGCTTATGTCATTACTACGACACCAATCTTTATCGGTCATTCCACTTGTCCGACAGGCCTGGATAACATCCAGCCATTCCTTGTCTGTTTTGAATTTTGCTCTTGGCATTGGCTCCTCCCATATAGCATTGGGAGTAAACGGCTCCCAATGTTTCTATTTGTCAGTCTTGTTGGCAGTAAAAATCTACCAATGCCATTGTCCCACAGATCCGGGTTTTATTACCCCCGTGGTATTATTTTTCGCTTACTCTGTAGTAGTACTATTGTTCGTCTTTATTGCTGTTGTTGGTGTAATAGCAACTCAGGCTTACGGCATGTAGCTTGCAAGCTATAGAAAATGCCCACGCCTACGACCTTTAAGATAGATAACTGTCAGCTGTTCCAGGATATGTTCTTGTATTAATAGTTATTTCAAAAATATTATCATGTTTATGGTACAATTATGAACAAAGGTCTATAATTTAACAGTGCTGATGGATAAACAGGTTTTATTCATCAGGACTATATGCTTTAAGCGATAATATTTAATATGGTTATAGTTATGCAAGGTATGGGATAATATCTATAGAGAGGGGAGATAATATGATAAGAAAACGTAATTTTCCTGCAAAGCTTCAGAGTATCAGAGAAGTGACTGAATTTGTAAGGGAAAACCTTGTAGAATACGAGATCAAACAAAAGGATTGTAATAAAGCGATACTTGCAGTTGAAGAAGCCGCAGGGAGTCTCATTAACCACCGAAAAGCATCTGACAGTGAAGAAACAGAACGGCTTTACATCACTATAAGAGCTTTTTTTGGAAGTGTCAGAATAGAATTATCTGCAAAGGGTGAGGAGTATTCCCTTGCAAATAATATGGAATATACCCAAATTGATACGGAAGAAGGACCTATTGCCAATAGTCAGGATTCTATAAGGAAGATTCTTCTGGATTCAATGACAGATAGCATAAGGTACCATCATTATGATGGTGTTAATCATATTCAGATGCTGGTTATAAAATCAAGACAGTCCTTACTTGTTGGAACCATTGGGAGTATGATACTGGCTATCATCTGTGGATTGATCTTTGCAGCTGTTTTGTCTGACGAGTCAATCACCTTTTTAAATTCCACCATTTTGGTACCAGTTAAGACAATGTACATGAATGCGCTTAAGATGATCGTGTGTCCAGTGGTTTTCTTTTCTATAATTTCATGCATCGTACAATTTTCGGACCTTACAGCTCTTGGCCGTATCGGGGGAAAGATTATCGGATTGTATCTTTTTACGACTGCGATGGCTATAGCCATAGGGATAGGTGCCTTTTACCTGATCCAGCCCGGAGACGCTTCCAACGCCAAACAAATGGTTGCCGATGCATCCTCTATAACCTCCCAGACCATGAATGTTTCGATTAAAGATACCATAGTAGGGATCATTCCTTCCGATATTGTAACGCCATTCCTTAAAGCCAATATGTTACAGCTTATCTTTATGGCGGTGATCTTTGGTATTGCCACCGGTCTTCTGGGTAAGTATTCAAAAACATTGACGGATATATTCTATGCATGTAATGATCTTTTCCTCAAAGTTACTACGTTGATCATTAAAGTAATGCCGATTGCGGTTTTCTGCTCCATAATGTCTATGATTCTTACAATGGGAATAAAGACCATCCTATCCGTCCTTGGAATGTTTGGAACGTTCCTCCTTGGCCTTGTAGGGGTAATGTGTCTGTACTGCCTGCTTTTACTTTTCGTTGGAAGGCTGAATCCGCTGACTTTTATAAAAAAATATGCTCCTTTTATGTTACAGATCTTTTCACTCGCTTCTTCCAATGCTTCTATTCCTGTTAATATGGAGGCTTGCGAAAAAAAGCTTGGAATCAGTAAAAAGATTTTTTCATTATCGATTCCGTTGGGAGCAACCATAAATATGGATGGAACATGTATACATCTGTCTGTTTTCGCTCTTGCTCTCGCGAAAGTCTACGGCGTGGAAATTACAGGGGTTGCTATGATATCTATGATCATTTCTATTTTTGTGTTGTCGATCGGAGCACCCGGAATACCCGGAGCTGGCCTTATCTGCCTGTCAGTCCTACTCACAGAGATGAAAGTACCGGTTGAAGCTATTGGTTTAGTGATGGGTATAGATGCTTTATGCGGTATGTTCCGGTGCATGAGTAACTGCCTTGGAGATGTGGCTGTTTCAACCGTTGTAGCAAAGACCGAAAAAGAGCTGGATATTGATATGTATAACAGTTAAAGGTCAGTAGAAGCAGGTCGCTTTTGGCTATTTTTATGAAAGCGGGATGATTGCGTTATTGAACTTAGATTCTGACATATCTGCCGATGCTATGACAGGAACATATTATTGTCAGGCAGGTTTTCTGCGCTTTTTACCAAGCAGTAGTTTAATACTTAAACTAGGTCTAAAGATAAAAACACTTGCAATAATGGAGATGGAATGTAAGCGCTTAATATTAGGGCGTACGTTTCAATAATTAAATTTTAGTTCAAATTGGCGACATTTTACTGCCATTCGTAGCCGTATTATTTTATACTACATGACTCTTTAGCTGACCGGCTCCAGGGGAAAAGCATCTTTATTTCACGTTCTTCTCCTTTTAACAGATCTCTGTTTGTAAGGATATAGTTAAGATAAGCATACGGACTTATATTATTGGTCTTTGCTGTCTCTATCATAGAGTAATAGATAGCGCTGGATTCTGCACCTCTTGGCGTCTCAGAAAACATCCAGTTTTTTCT
>JAILQK010000148.1 GCA_024699045.1 Lachnospiraceae bacterium
CTTCGGATTGCGGTCAACCCTGAATTGATAAATAGCATCTTGATACGACTGTCCTGCAGCATTGCACTTCAGCTCAAAGGACATGATAGCCAGACCATTCAGGAAGATAACCAGATCGATACGCTCATCATCGCTCGCCCAAACTTCTTCCATCACGGAAAAGATATTCTTCTCATACTTTGCAAGCAGATCCTTGTTAAAAGTGGTCGCCGGTTTAGTGTACATCAGCTCCAGCTTCATATTGGACATCTCAATGCCATGCTTTAAGACATCCAAAAGACTTCCGCGTGCCTTAGTGGTCTCGGAATTGATGAAACTAACGATGGTATCTTCCAGATCGTTCTTATAAATCTTGCGTAGTGCGTCCATCTGTTCCGGCTGAGTATCATTCAGAAACTTAAAGAGCATTTCCCGGTCAACCGCAAACAGACGATCATAACTGGTCGCCTTGCGGATAATATAACCATTGTCCTTTTCCAGCCTCTCCATGATGAAGTGCTGATATTCCTTTTCCGAAAGGATAGAGCCATGCATAATACGCTCAGCATACGCTGATACTCTCTTTGCCTGCTCTTCAGCCTTGTTCTCCATTTTTTCAAATTCTCCCATCAGGCCGATACCTCCTTCTTTCCAGTAACATACTCGTAAATCAGAGATTTCTTATACTTATCAAGAACTTCTAACTGTTTATTCTTATCTGCTATAACTAAATCAATTTCCCCGCATTTCTCATCCAGATACCTTACTATATGATTTTGCTCATCTATCGAAGGTTCAAATACGATAAGACGCGAAAACTCTGAAAAATTCAGTCCCTGTCTTACACCGTTTCCCATGTTATAGAAAACTTTCATAACATCAAACGCATGGAGCAGATAATGATAGTATGCCGTGTTAACTGGTTTTATAGGCATTAAAGCGATGTACGCTGATGTAATTATCCCGTGTTCTTTTACTAATCCTGTCCGAAGGCTTCGCTTATCATTCTGCAAGTCAGTTGGGCGTATAATAATATCCCCTTCTTCAACGATGTTATAAGTATTAAAGCTCTCCGGCAGTAAGCCCTCATTAGTATTGATATCTTTATTTACAATTTTTCCATAGCTAAGCGAAAGAAGATTGGCTTCTTTTCCAAGGCTATTCTTGTTCTTACGTTCTCCAAAATATACATAGAGCGGATGCATATCCCATGAAGCAGGTATCTTCTCAGCATATTCTATTCCTGTTTCTTTCAGATCCGAATTATGGTCAAATCCCTTTATAGTTGCAGAAATAATGATTGCTCTTTTATACTGCTCCATAACATCTATCTGTGTTTGAATTGAAGCAATAAGATCCTCGATTTCAGAGCATCTACCATTTAAGTATCGTGCAATTCTGTCCTGCTCGTCTAATGGCGGTGTTGGAATAGAGATTTTCTTCATGTCTTGCCACCCGGTAGTCCATAAATCATCAACAATTCCATGCCCCCATTTATAAAACTCATCTCCAAATTGGACGGTATGAAACAGCCAATCATAATACTCTGGATTCATCTCAGTATTGGGTGCCAGAATTGTATTTATCAGAGAAACAGACCCATCCATTGGAGAAATACCACAGGATCCTCTTCTGTCAGAACGACTGTTTATCGCAAAATCACCTTTTCTTACAAGTTTTCTATCATCATGTGCATCCGATTTAGCCGCAGTTTCAAGTTGCGGAACTATGCCTTTATTCGTTACAGAAAGAGGCTCGTAGTCTCTATCACTGACCTTTTCATTACGCAGTGTATAGAGGGTGTCTATTTTTGAAGTTGTCCAATGACTCGGTATCTTCCCAAGCCATTCAATTCCGCTTTCAACTAATTGACTCATTATACTTCACCCGCCTTAACTGAAAAGCTTTTTAATCCGATCATCAATCGAACTCTCAAGCGTCTTAAATTCCTGTTCCAATTCATCACTTGAAGCAAGCGTTTGATACTTGTAAAAGTATCTTGTAAATGGAATCTCTGCTCCTGTTTTTATAACAGGCTTTTTTGCTCCAAGATTTTCCTCAAAGAACGCCTCTGCATCAGGAATGTGTGGCAGAACCTCTCTCTCCATATACGCATCTATATCCTCTTGAATATTGACCAATTCAACACCTTTTGTTTCTTTGTCAAAAAGCACTTTTCCTTTTTTGTCTCTCTGGATTTTTGCAGTCTTATCCATAACAGACAATCCGTCAGCGATTTTTTCAATCAGTTTTTTATCCGTCGTCACTTCGCAAAGTACGTCTGTAAGCACAGGAATAAAATCATCTGGAGAAATATAAACCGTGTCTGAAACCGCATTTTGTAAAGTTGAAACAATCGCATCAAATACCGGTTTATTATTCTGGTAGTTTTCAAGTTTTTTAGTGTCTTTTCCTGTCAATTCCTCTGCATTCTCCAGTTCATTAACTTTTGCCTCGTCATATAAGGATGAAAGACTTCCCTTTACAAGCATTGCCTCGATTCTGGAATTAGTAATGGCATAACTTCTCTGGAGAGGCTGCATTACAACATACTCACGATAAATGAACTCTTCATTTTTGTAGATTTTACAGCATTCATTCTCAGTAAACTCCGCATAGAGTTTTGTTATCGCCGATCTGTCTTCCGGGGTGATTTCATTTTTCTTGTCTCCAAGGGCTTTTCTTAACTTATGGAAATATCCACTCGCATCAATCAACTGAATTTTACCCTTACGCGCTTCCCTTTTGTTCTTTGAAAAGACCCAAACATAAGTCGCGATTCCAGTGTTATAAAACAGGTCTGTTGGAAGTGCGATTATTGCCTCGATCAAATCCTGTTCCAACATCCATTTTCTTATTTGACTCTCGCCTGAAGCGGTTCCACCGGCAAAGAGAGGCGAGCCATTCTCAATGATGGCCGCTCTACCAAAGTTATCATCCATCTTATCAATAGCAGACTGAAGGAAGAGCATCTGCATATCGCCAGATCCCGGAAGACCGGCGCCCCAGCGTCCATCAAATCCCTTCAAGTATTCAGTATTGACAGCATCCTCAACGCCTTCTGCCGCGTCCTTGCCGCCCCACGCCGTACCGAAAGGCGGATTTTCAAGGACGAATCTCATCTTCGTTCCCTTGAAGCGGTCAGCCTTCATCGTATCCTGATAGCAGATATTCTCCGCATTCTGTCCCTTGATAAGCATCTCAGCAAGGCACATAGCATAAGACTCCGGATTGATCTCCTGTCCGAAGAGACGCACATCCGCAGATGGATTATATCGCTTGATGAAATTGTATCCTGTGGAAAGCATACCGCCTGTACCACAGGCCTGATCCAGAATAGTGATAACCTTGCCGTCATCGAAGATATCATCACAGCCTTCAGCAAGCAGGATATTGACCATCAATTTGATAATGTCACGTCCGGTGTAATGATCACCGGCTTCAGCATTTTCAGAAAACTTCCTGATCAGTTCCTCGAAGATATATCCCATCTTCACGTTATCAATGGTTCTCGGATTCAGATCCAGCTCTGAGAACGCCTTTACCACAGAAAGCAGACGGTTATTCTTATCCATCTTGTCAATCTGCTTGTTGAAATCCAAACCCTTCTCAGCAGACAGGATGATTTCCTGTACATTCGGAGAGAACCCCTGAATATAGCTCTTAAAATTAGCAGCAAGGTGATCAGAGTCATTTACAAGCTCTGCCAAATCATATTCACTGGTGTTATAGAATTGAAATCCAGAAATCTTGTACATGGCCTTTGCAGGAAAACTCGGATTTGCTTTATACTGCTCCACAACCTTTTTCTTTGTAGGCTCTAAAGCACACTCAAAACGACGGATGATGGTCATAGGAATGATAACATCCTTGTACTTGTCACTCTGATATGGTCCACGCAACTTATTAGCAATAGACCAAATAAAATTCACTTCCGTCGATACATCTATCGGGGAATCATCCCA
>JAILQK010000206.1 GCA_024699045.1 Lachnospiraceae bacterium
TAGATTGCAAAGGCAGGGATCATCCAGCCATGTAATCTTGAGGAACAGGCCATTTCGCTTGTCGGAACGGATATATATGAGAAACTGATCAAAGGATATACGCAGAAACAGTGGGGGAGACCATGTACAGAGCTGCCGGCATTTATTATAGAGAGGCTCCCGGTCAGGTTTATTTTTGACAATAACTATTTTAATCACCCTCATCAGGGGATACCTGTTGGCGGGTATACAGCTTTTGTAGAGAGACTACTTGAAGGAATAGAAGTCAGACTGGGGACGGATTACCTCACGGGACGTAAAGAATACGAAAAGCTGGCGAAAAAGGTGGTTTATACGGGGCCGGTTGATGAGTATTTCGGCTATAAATACGGTGCGTTGGAATACAGGAGTCTCAGATTCGAGACGGAAACGCTGGATACAGGGAACTATCAGGGTATAGCCGGTATGAACTATACAGATGCAGATACGCCATTTACAAGGATTATTGAGCATAAACACTTTGAATTTGGCAAGGGCAACCCTGATAAGACTGTGATAACAAAAGAATACCCGTGTGAATGGAAGCAGGGAAACGAGCCGTATTACCCTGTGAATGATGCAAAGAACTCTGAGCTGTACAGGAGGTATAAAGCAAAAGCCGATGACAAAACAAACATGATCTTTGGTGGAAGGCTTGGTACATATCAGTATATGGATATGGACAAGGTCATTGCCAAAGCGCTTGATGATGCAGCAGGAATGCACATCTGATTGAGAATCCTCTAACAGAAGGATGTGTTGATGCCTGATAAATCACCGCTCTTTCATATGACTGAGACGTTGGTACCTGACCCTGTTAATATAATATGAACATTGTCAACTTCACAGAGAGTGATTAAGTGTTATAGGCTTAGGAGATGAATCTAATACACAGATTTGTGAAGATATTCTTCTGCTCTGATTCATAGGAGAAAACGGACATGAGAATCCAACAAGGTCGGATAATTAAAGATTTCATAGAACTGAATAAGCAAGCGGTATATCATTCCTGTATATCAGAGAAACTATGAATGGTCTTACAAGGACTGTAATAAGTTGTTTGACGATATTGTGAACGCGTACAGGTTGGACAGGACGCATTTTTTGTGAGACCGTAGTTTATACGCGTCTGGATGAGGAACGTGGTATCACGCCATACATTATAGTTGATGGTCAGCAGCGCCTTACCACGATCTACCTGCTGCTCAAGGCATTGTTGGTTTGCGCGAGAACTGATAAGCAGGGAGAAGGGATAGCGGATCATTATTGTATCCGATACATACCTAGACAGTTCAACAATAGAAGAAATACTACAGAACTGTGGTTATGACCTCGCCGATGTTCCGATATATGTGAGCAGTGAATACGGAAAGACGAAAAGGAGTGGTAATTTGTTTAGAACAGTGCTGGAGCACGAGGAAGTCGAAGCCGGTAAAGTTCTTCACATCGGTGACAATCTGATTTCTGATTATCTGATGCCGAAGAAATGCGGCATGAAGAGCTTTTTATACAGGCGTGTGTGACTGCTCAGAACATATTACTTTCTAAGCATGCAGATGGTTTTCCTTTGCCGGCACAGGCCAAGCTTCATTTGTCGGCTAATTGAGCTTCTAGTGCCTCGATTTTGGCCGTGAGAGCAGCGATCTGCTTTTCCTGTTCGGCAATCTGCTTTTCCTGTTCAGCTAGACGCTCGCGGCGGTGGTTGTCGCCGTCGATCTCTTCCTGACGCCGTGTGCAGAGCTTCAGGATTCTGGGGTCAGTTACGCTGGAGTACATTGATTTGGCTGCAGACATAATATAATCATTTTCTTGTGCTAACATTTTTACTTCCTCCCAAGTTGTGGCTTTGAAAAGGGCTGCCCATTTATCTGTCTTATAATATCTGTCTTCGTTCGTGGCGAGATTTATATGATTTAATTCTAACACATGCAGGCTGAACTTGTCAGTATACGTGTATCCGTCGCGGATATTCGCGGATATTTGTGGAAAGTGTTGGGAGTGTTTATCTTTGAGAATAGAGGAAGGTGAGGTACGAATATGGGGCTTGTGATGTGTCCGAAGTGTGGGTTCAAGGTCAGTGATGAGTATAGTACCTGTTTTGTGTGCGGTAACGTATTGAAAAGAGGTGCGGTTACTCTGAATGCGCCCAGGAAGGTAATAATAACCGAAGATAGCAATAAAGCAGATGACGGATTTCCCGGCAGCAAAAAAGTCGGAAGGGCAGACGATGCTGAGGGCAAAAAGGTCGAAGCCGTGATGCCCGAAGCAAAGAGCGGGGTGTCTGATGAAACAAGTGAGATAGGGAAGTTCTTCGGAGAGATAGAGAGGGAGACAGTTAAGCCTATCTTCAGATCCATAGATGAGTCTGTGTAATATGATACAAAGGAAACGATGTGCCGGAGGATATCAGGGAGTAATATAAGCTGATTAACAACCTTATGCCATGTTCAAATAAAGGTGTTATCTGCAAATGAGGTGCCTGGGAAGTCGCTTGGGAAATGGGCCCTCCATCTTAAATGAGATCCCAAGCTCATTAAGTACATCACGAAATGCATTGATGTATTTTTCGGTATTCAGGATCTGATTGAAACAGACATGTATCTTATCCCCTACAGATGATACTTCAAGCATCAAATGTCCTTC
>JAILQK010000079.1 GCA_024699045.1 Lachnospiraceae bacterium
AGGACACCGATATGGCATCGGAGATCATGAAGCTTCGAAAGGAGCAGCTCCTGAATAAGACTCAGCAGCAGCTTGCCCAGAAAAATAAAGAGGATCGTGCGGCGCAGGCAGGGGCACTGCAGAATATCCAGCTCCATTGAAGCGGTTGGGATAAGCGTATCAGAGAGTATGTAAAAAGGCTTTCGGAGGCAACTCCGAAAGTTTTTTTTAGCAGGATACGCTAACGAGGCAGGGTACAGACAGCTATGATTGTAAAAGTCTTATAGGTTGTAGTAAAATAGACGGAATGAACAGATCCTTTACAGGATCTATACTAACTTGTGAGGAGAGCATAGAAATGCTCAATAAACTGAATTATCTGGATGGTATCCACAAGACTGTACTTGTCGTGGATGATGAGTATGTCGGAAGAGAGATCCTCGGGGCGATCCTTGGGGGACAATATAATATCATCTATGCGGAGAATGGCGAAGAAGCTCTTCAGATGATAAGGAACAATGAAAAGATCCTGTCCGCGGTGCTGCTTGATCTCATGATGCCTGTGATGGACGGATTTGAGGTTCTGGATGTACTAAAAGAGGATGCAAGATATCGTTCGATACCGGTGATCGTTCTCACATCGGAGAAACAGGCCGAGGTGGAAAGCCTGAAAAGGGGTGCCGCCGATTTTATCACCAAGCCGTATGATACCCCCGAAGTCATAATTGCCAGAGTAAGACGGATCATAGAGTTATCGGAAAAAAGGCTTGTGATACAGTCTACAGAGCGTGACGAGCTGACCGGACTCTTTACAAGATCCTTCTTTTACGAATATGCCGTGCTCATGGACCGATATCATTCCGAAAGGGAAATGGATTCGGTATCGATAAACATAGAACACTTTCACCTTGTAAATGAAATACACGGACGTGAGTTCGGAGACTGGACGCTTCGGGTCCTTGGCGAAGCCATCCGGGATCATGCCAGAGAAAACGAAGGGATAGCCGCAAGAGGTGATTCCGATGAGTTTTACATGTATATAAATCATCAGGAGAATTATGATGCCCTGGAAAAACGCTTAAAAGTTTCACTTTCAGAACTCTCCGGAACCGCGCATATAAAAGTGAGGATAGGGGTTTACTCCGGTACGGCAGACAGCCGGGACGTCGTAAACAGATTTGACAGAGCCAGACTTGCCGCCAATACACTTAGAGGCAAGTTTAACCGGACGGTTGCATACTTTGATCAGGATCTGAAGCATAAGGTCTTCTATGAAGAGCGATTGATCAACGATATCCATGAGGGAATAGACAAAAAGCAGTTTGAAGTATATTTCCAGCCCAAGTACGACATTACAGGAGCAAAGCCTGCATTAAGCGCCGCAGAAGCCCTGATAAGATGGAAGCATCCTGAGTTCGGAATGATATCCCCCGGAGACTTTGTCTCTCTTTTTGAGGAAAACGGACTCATACAGATAGTTGATCACTTCGTATGGGAAGAGGCTGTTTCCGCTATCAGGCACTGGAAAGATGTTTACGGCATTACCGTACCGGTATCAGTAAATGTATCAAGGATAGATATCTATGATCCCGATATAGAAAAAAGGATAGACGGACTTGTAAAAGAATACGGTCTGCTGCCTAAGGATCTTCATCTGGAGATCACGGAGTCGGCTTATTCCGATAATGCGGATCAGATGATGGAGGTTGTAGAGAATTTCCGGAAAAAGGGCTATCTGATAGAGATGGATGATTTCGGGGCGGGATATTCGTCTTTGAACATGCTTGCGAATCTTCCGATAGATGTGCTTAAGCTGGATATGAAATTTATCCAGGGGATCCATAAGGATAAGCGGTCCCTGCGCATGGTACAGCTGATCATGGATATAGCGGGATTCCTCGGCGTGCCGGTGGTCGCGGAGGGCGTGGAAGTAGAGGAACAGTATAAGCTGCTTAAGGAAACGGGATATCAGCTGATACAGGGTTATTATTTTTCCAGACCGGTTCCGGCACAGGAGTTTGAGGAGCTTATCAAAGAGGAACAGGGCAAGGGGGAGGAATAGAGGATGATCACAGTCGAAGCCTTAAAGGAGTATGGAGCGGATACGGAAGAGGCTCTTGTACGCTGTATGGGAAATGCGGAGCTCTATACAATGCTTGTCGGAGAGTCATTGAAGGACGTAAATTACGAAAAGCTTAAGAAGGCGATCGAAACCAAAGATTATGATGAAGCGTTCTCGGCAGCCCACGCGCTCAAGGGAGTCCTGACTAATCTGTCCCTGACTCCTCTTGCCGAGCCGGTAACGGAGATCGTCGATTCCGTGAGAACTCATGAGGACAGAGATTACAGCGGACTTGTCGCAAAAATGGAAGAGGAGCTCACCCGGCTTAAAGCTCTGGCGTGACATTTACAGGACGATCCGGTCTGTCAGGCAGGAAGACCGGACAGATGTGTTTTCAAAATCCCGGGGAGTTCACCCGGTTATTTGATTAAAACAGTAAAATAAGGTATTATGATTTGATGCGACCGTTGCCGCGGTAAGCGGAACAGGCGCAGCATCATGAGTAGGATTCGGAGGAGTGATTAATGTCGACAAATGAAAAAGCGCAGGGCGGATGGCGCACAAATAAATGGGTCCGCGCAGCAATACCCGCATTGCTTCTTCATTGCAGTATAGGTACTGTTTATTGCTGGTCGGTTTTCAGTCAGGAGATCGCCGATCATATAGGTCATGAAAAATCCAGTGTTGAGTGGGCGTTCAGCTTTGCGATCTTTTTCCTCGGAATGTCAGCGGCTTTCCTCGGAAATGTCGTTGAGCGTGACATACACAGGTCGTCACTTATAGCTACCATCTGTTTTTCAGTCGGTATGGTGCTTACGGGATTTTTCATTTATTACGGAGGAAATCATAAAGGCAGTGTACTGTCGCTGGTCGGCATATTCATAAGCTATGGATTTATCATGGGAGTCGGACTCGGGACGGGTTATCTGTCTCCGGTAAAGACGCTCATGCTCTGGTTTAAGGATAATAAAGGTCTTGCTACCGGTCTGGCGGTCGCCGGATTTGGAGCAGCCAAGGCTATCGCTAGTCCGATAATGACAGCGATCCTTAACTCCATGGAGGGCGGCGTATATAAAATGTTCTGGATCCTGGGAGTTGCTTATTTTGTGATGATGTTCTGCGGACATCTGCTGCTTGCGAAACCCGCAGACTGGCATGAGCCCGGTTCGGGAGAGAAGAAGCCGAGTACGTGGTAGGTCATAAAGTCAAAACCCATAACAAACTATATCGGCATATGGGTAATGTTCTATATCAACATCACGTGCGGTCTGGCGCTTATCTCTCAGGAGAAGGCCATAGTCAAGTGCATAGGACTTGTCGCCTTTGCGGGGATCATATCTTCGGTGTCGGCTATATTCAATGCCGGCGGACGTTTGGGGTTCTCGGCGTGGGCTGATTATATGAAGGACAGAAACACGATCTATAAAATGATCTTTATCCTTTCAATCGTGTTTACGGCTCTCGTTTTTATAACCGGGGGGATCAAGAACGGAAACGGAAACATCCTGCTGATAACCCTTGTGCTCGGACTCATCATGGTTGTAAATGCCGGTTACGGCGGAGGCTTTTCAAATGTGCCTACACTGCTTTCCGATCATTACGGAATGGGCAGTATATCGGCGATACACGGACTGACTCTTTCAGCCTGGGCATTTGCG
>JAILQK010000082.1 GCA_024699045.1 Lachnospiraceae bacterium
AGAGTCTTTGTCCGGAGAGCCTCTCACATACGGCGGATATTATATGACAAGCGGCGCTGCGAATTATTTCGGTATCGGCGCAGGGGATGAGTTTACATTTGTTCACAGGATAACCGGAGAAGAAACTACTGTTAAGATAAGCGATATCATTGATAATGATGCGCTCCGCCTGGTTCTTACGAGCAAGGAAAACGCAGCGGATCTCGTGGGTGTTTCACCGGATGAATATAACAACATATTAAGTGCCGTGCCTGTCGATGTGCCTCCTGAAGAGATACTAAAGATAGCGGATTTTGATTCATATCAGGATTCTTTTGAGCAGGTTCTTGCCGCAACGAAGGTGGTGTATGCCATACTTCTGACTGTTGGGATCATCGTATGTATCCTTATGGTCAATCTTCTCTCGGGCATGATCATTGATGAGAATAAAAGAAATGTATCGATGCTGAAGGTACTCGGCTATCACGGGCCGGAAATAAGCGGGATCATACTTCGCCCGAATCACTTTCTTTTGCCATGCTGTTACATCCTGGCAATCCCACTTACAATTTACATGACTAAGCTCATGATGACGGGTTCTGCCGAGTCTTCGGGCGTATATATCGATGTTGTGGTAAAGCCCGTTACTCTGGTACTGTACTTCCTCATAGTCTTGAGCGCATATACCTTGTCACTCATCTTCGGGAACCGTAAACTGGGTAAAGTCGATATGGCGGAAAGTCTCAAACAGGAGGATTAATATTCGGTTTAGGGAGGTTTATTGAATATGTCAGTCAGGATAAATATGTTAAGTGAAGAGGAGATCCGCTCCATAGGGGATGCTTTTGCGGGTTATAAGTATGCGGATTCCGAGTGGGGAATGAGTTTCCTCGGGAAGGGAAAACAGGCGGTCAGTGACTATATCTGTGCGTATGTCCGCATGGCGATCCGGGAGAGGGTTCTTTACTCGACAAGTGAAAACCACGAGGCATTTATTGCATTTAAGAGATCGGAGCACAAAATGAGTGTTTCATCTGCAGCAGGACTTCTGGGCGCTGCTTTCGGATGCATGAATTATCGAAATATCCCCAAAGCGGCAAAGGGGTTTATGAACTCGGATAAGGGGTACGGCGATATTCTTCTAAAATTCAAAATACCGCATATCTATGTAGGCATGGTTGCCGTTACGAAACAATATCAGGGGCAGGGATATATGAGAAAACTCCTGGAGATCGCCTTTGAAGAGGGACGCAGGCATGCTCTTCCCGTGGTTCTTGATACCGATGCCGAGCTTAAAAAAGAAAAATATGAGCATCTCGGAATGAAATGCGTTACGACAAAAAAGCTCGCAGACGGTGTTAATCTATACGGAATGGTGTATGAACCGGAGAATATCCCCAAAGAGTGGAAAAGCAAAGTTGTGATGGATGATTTCCGGATCATGAAGGAGAAAAACGAATCCATATGGGATAAGTTTGCATCCGTGTACAGCGCTTTCGTCACAGGCACTCCCGGAAATAAAAGGGCATACGAGGCTATCTATAAGCGTATAAGGAGCGTGGTCAAGGACAGGGAAGTGCTGGAGATCGCCACCGGTCCCGGAGTGATAGCAAAACAGGTCGCTGCGGAAACCAAAGGTATGATCGCAACGGATTTTTCGGAGAAGATGCTTGCAGTAGCACACAGAGGACAGGTCCCGGACAATCTTAAGTTTGAACTGGCAGATGCCTGTGAGCTTCCCTATGAGGATAACAGCTTTGATGTAGTGATCATCGCCAATGCCCTGCATATCATACCCGAACCGGAAAAAGCATTGGCACAAATAAGACGTGTCCTTAGAAAAGAAGGTACACTAATAGCACCAAACTTTATTCACGTAAATAAAAACAGAGTCAGCGGAGCCTTCAGCAAGGTTTTATCCGCAGCAGGAGTTAAGTTTGAAGCAAAATGGGATGCGGACGGATTTACAGCTTTTCTAGATCGTAACGGTTTTGAAGTGAATTATTCAAAACAGCTGAATTCCACGATCCCGATGGTGTATGTTGAAGCAACGAAGAATTAAGCGGGATATCAGGGAGGAAAAATGAGATCAAAACAAAGAATTCTTTTTGGATGTTATGCAATGATACTGGCGATGATCGGTGATTATCTCCTGGGATACGGGACCATCAGTACTACAACCGATCCCGATGCATATATGGGGATCGCGTGGAATGTTGAGCCTGATTGGAGGTACACTGTATCTTCAATCCTGGGATTTATCTGCGCCGCAATGTTTGCTTATGCTGCCACAGAACTTCTGAAGGTTATGGAGACAGATTATGATCTAAAGGATTCCAAACTGTATAACCTTTTCAAAGTTGCCAACTGGGGAGGTATCATATATTTTGCATTTATACATATAGGTATCTGCATTTTGCCTGTCGTATTTAATGCAGGCATGGAAGCAACGGAAGATATTCCGGTATCTGTCATGATGGTGATCAGGGTATTTAAAAGTGAAGCTCTGCCTCTTATTATCGGATTTATCGTCTGCGATCTGTTTGTGACGATCGGATGGATAGGAATGGTTTTGAAAGGCATGCTCCCTGTAAAAAAGGTGTTCTTCCTTTGCTGCCCGGTCTTTGGAATGCTGTTCGGACAACTTCTTAATCTGATCTCCGAGGGGCTTGATTCAGGGACGGAATCTTTCGGCTGGCTGATGCTGTATCTTGTATGTGCATTTTGTCTTACGGATAAGAAAAGGAACTTGCAGTAAAATGATCCAGGCCAATTATCATACACATACCACACGGTGCAAACATGCTGTGGGAACCGAACGTGAATATATTGAAACAGCCATTTCGGAAGGCTTTAAGATCCTGGGATTCTCGGATCATACACCTCAGCCTTATCCGGAAGGATTTACTTCGGGAATCAGGATGGATATGTCCGAGCTGTATGACTACACCGATACTCTCGTAAAACTGCGGGATGAGTATAAGAATGACATACAGATCCTGATTGGATATGAGGTGGAATACACTAAGAAGTATTTCGAGCCGTTGCTTACGGAATTAAGGAAGTATCCGCTGGATTATATCATCCAGGGACAGCATTATGTCGAAGATGAGGTGGACGGTTTCTACGCAGGTGCTAAAACCGACAGCGAAGAGAGGCTCAAA
>JAILQK010000132.1 GCA_024699045.1 Lachnospiraceae bacterium
GAATAATGAAAAAGCACGATAAACAGGGTCGAAACCACCCTTATCAGATCAAATTCGTTACGCCTTTCTCTACTCAATCGTCCCTCCGCACGCTACCAGATCGCCGTCATAAAAAACCGCCGCCTGCCCCGGAGTAACCGCCCTGACCGGTCTCTCGAAGACGGCATGGAGTGTATCCTCTCCCGTCCTCTTTATCGTACACCATTCTCCCGGATGCCTGTAGCGTATCCTTCCGAAAAGCCTGAGACTCTCACCGTTCTTAAACGCATCCCCGTCAACCGACATGAAATTCAATCCGCGACAGTCAAGCTCCAATGAGTATACATCTTTATCCTCTCCGATCACAACCTCATTGGTATCCGGTCTGATCCCGGTCACAAAGACATGATGTCCCATTGCAAGTCCCAGCCCTCTGCGCTGCCCCACTGTATAATGCGTGATCCCTTTATGACGTCCCAGGACCTCTCCGTCCTCAGTCACAAAATTACCTTCGGGAGGCACTTTTCCTCCGGTCTCTCTTTCAATAAAACCCGCGTAATCATTATCGGGCACAAAGCAGATCTCCTGCGAATCCGGCTTCGCAAAAACCGGAAGGCCTGTCTTTTCGGCGATACGTCTCACCTCTTTTTTGTCCAGACCGTCAAGCGGCATCACGGTATGCGCAAGCTGCTCCTGCGTCAGTCCGTAAAGCGCATATGTCTGGTCCTTTTCACCGTTCTTTGTCCTGGAGACCGAATACCTTCCGTTTTCAAGCCTGACGATCCCGGAATAATGTCCCGTCGCCATATACGGAATATCATGCTCAAAAGCCCAGGACAGTACGGAAGCCCATTTCACCTGCCGGTTGCAGACAACGCACGGGTTCGGCGTATGACCATGAACATATTCATCGATAAAACGATCGATGACCTTTTCCCTGAAAAGCTCAGGACAGCTTATGACATGATGGGGTATCCCAAGGATACCGCAGACCTTTGAAGCATCCCCGATAGCACCGGTCACATCTCCAGCTCCCCCGTCTTCCCTGAGCCGCAGCGTGACTCCCATCACCTCATACCCCTTCTCAAGCAGAAGGTAAGCCGCAACCGAGGAATCCACCCCTCCGCTCATGGCGACCGCGATCTTATTCTTATCCTTCATTTCCTGTTTTTGTTGCTATTAAACGACTTATTATGATATAACCTTCATGTGATCCAAAGATCATTTATGATCTGATAATAGTAACATTATTTCGATGTCAGGGTCAAAAGATCATAACGGCATCGCTCACCCAGCATCAGGAGTCGAATCATGGGAATGGAATTTGTTAAATTACTGCCTACACCTGCAGAGATCAGGGAAGAGTTTCCTCTTGCAAACGATGAGATCGAACTCAAAAAGGAAAGAGACAGGCAGATAGCCGACGTCATCAAAGGGATCGATGACCGGTTCCTCCTTATAATAGGCCCCTGCAGTGCCGACAGTGAAGACCCTGTCTGCGATTATATCTCAAGACTTGCATCTGTTGCCGAAAAAGTACGCGACCGCATTATCATCATTCCCAGGATCTATACGAATAAACCCCGGACTACCGGCGAAGGCTATAAAGGGATAGTACATCAGCCCGATCCCGAGGGACGGCCCGACTTTTACAAAGGGCTCGTTGCCATGAGGAAAATGCACATCAGGGCAATAAAAGAAACCGGCCTTACCGCCGCCGATGAAATGCTCTATCCGGACAATTGGGGCTATGTACAGGATATACTCTCCTATGTCGCGATCGGAGCAAGGTCTGTCGAGGATCAGCAGCACCGTATCGTCGTTTCAGGATTTGATTGTCCCGCAGGCATGAAAAATCCGACCTCAGGCGATCTGAACGTTATGCTGAACTCCCTTGTGGCCGCACAGAATCCGCACACCTTTACTTACAGGGGCTACGAAGTCCATACCACCGGAAATAAGCTCGCCCACACCATACTCAGGGGAACCACCAATAAACATGGCAATAATCTGCCAAATTATCACTATGAAGATCTGGAGCTTCTGTGTGAAAAATATGCCGAAAGGGATCTGGTAAATCCCGCATGCATAGTGGATACCAATCACTCGAATTCAAATAAA
>JAILQK010000153.1 GCA_024699045.1 Lachnospiraceae bacterium
AGCGAAAAATCCGGATCCTGTTCCCGGATACGATTTCTGTCCGCAAGTCCGGCAGTATAATCCTTCAGAAAATAAACGCTGACCTTTTCTTCTCCAAGATGACATACGACAGGTTCCGTTTCATGCTCCGTAACCTTTACCTCACCGTTTTGTAAACGCCGTATCGTTACTTCTGCCATCCCTCCGACCATACGGTTCATCACGCCTTTCCCCGTTCCCGAGGTCGCATTCACAAAATTCCCCAAAGAATAATATACAGTCATTTCATGCCCTTTGTCATCTCTGATCACTTCCACGGGTTCGATGACGTGTGGATGCGTCCCTATACAAAGATCCACTCCGCTTTCCAGAAAAATCTCCGTCCACTTCTCCTGCTCTTTGGAAACCTCGAGGCTGTACTCTGTCCCCCAATGCGGACAGACGATCGTTATATCCGCCTCCTTTTCCGCTCTCGCGATATCCGCTCTCACCTTCTTTTCGGACAGATAATCCACAAGATACGGCTTCTCCTTCGGCATCTGGATCCCGTTCGTATCATAAGTATAGTTCAGTATCGCGAGCTTTATCCCGTTGATCTCTTTTATACAAAGCTCCCGCTGATCCTCCGCACTGTCGTGTATTCCCAGGACTTCAACCTCAGGATGCTCTTTTTCCCAATGATCCAGACAGTTCTCTACCCCCTTTGAGAAACGGTCCAGTGCATGATTGGTCCCGTGAAGGACCACGTCAAATCCGGCCTTAACCTCGGCATCCCCCAACTCATATGGTGAATTAAAGGACGGATAGCCGGTGATCTTCAGCTCCTCCCCTCCGAGTATCGTCTCCTGATTGACTATCGCAAGGTCCGCCGCTTCTATCTTGCCCCTTACGTTTTCGAATAGATGATCATAGTTATAGCTCCCGTTCGCCCTAAGTCCCGATCGTATCACCTTATCATGCATGAGCACGTCTCCGATCATGACAAGCGTGACGCTGTCCTCATCATCTTTTTTCCCGGAGGAACCCGTATTCATAATACCGGATGCGTCTGTATCCCCGTTTTCTGAAGTTCCCGCTTCCATAGTCCCGGAAGAGTCCCCTGCTTCGATGCCCGCGGCATGACAAAAAGTCCCGGGAGCCGTAAAAACAACGGTCCCGGTTAGCAGGACCGCCGCAATAAGCTTAACCAATATCAAAGTCGACGATAAACCAAAATATCTTTTCATATTCCCGAAAAATGGACTTAACCGTCCCCGTAACCCATGATCTTTCTGACTTTTACGATCGACTCGATAAACCTGTCCACATCCGATTCATCATTATACAGATACAACGATGCTCTCGCCGTATTCCCTACTCCAAGGTAGTCCATGAGAGGTTGGGCACAGTGATGTCCCGCCCTTATATCAACCTTGTCCGCATCGAGGATCGATGCTATATCGTGCGGATGAACTCCGTCGACGGTAAAAGCCACGATCCCTGTATGCTTTGCGGGATCGGGAGAACCGTAGATATGGATATAAGGAAGTTTTGCAAATTCATCGAATATCCTGGCCGTAAGCCTGTCCTCGATCTCTCTGACGGTATCGTAGCCCACCTCCGTCAGATATTCTATCGCTGCCTTAAGTCCGTAAGCGCCCGCCGCATTGACCGTCCCCGCTTCAAATTTATGGGGAAGCTCTGCCCATGTGGCTCCGTCCAGATGCACATATTCGATCATCTCTCCGCCGGTCATGAAAGGAGGCATTTTCTCAAGCAGCTCTCTTTTGCCGTAAAGCACTCCGATCCCGAACGGCGCCATGAGTTTGTGTCCGGAAAACGCCAGAAAATCTATCCCCAGCTCCCTTACATCGACTTTCATATGCGGGACCGACTGTGCTCCGTCCACCACTATGATCCCACCGTTTGCATGGACCCTTTCCGCAAGGCGCTTCACGGGATTCACGCAGCCCAGAACATTGGAAACCTGAGCGATCGCAATAAGCTTGCATCTGTCGGTAATCTTCCGTCCAAGCTCATCTTCCGAAAAGCTCCCGTCCTTTTCGGGTTCAAGATAGATCAGCTTTGCACCGGTACGCTCCGCCACCATCTGCCATGGGAGCATATTTGAATGATGCTCCATGACGGTAGTCACGATCTCGTCTCCCTCGCAAATAAAATTCATGCCATAGCTGTAGGCTACAAGATTCAGCGACTCCGAGGCATTTCTCGTAAATATGATCTCAGCTTCGTCCCCGGCATTGACCAGATCCCTGACTGCGATCCTGGACGCTTCGTATGCCTCGGTCGCCTCCATGGACAGTTCATAAAGCCCCCGGAGAGGATTGGCGTTCATATTTGCGTAAAAAGATCTTTCCGCCTCTATCACCTTCTCCGGTCTTTGCGCCGTAGCTGCCGAATCAAGATATGCGCACGGCTTATTGTCAAAAATAGGAAAATCCTTCTTAAATCTGTTTTCTGGCATTGTCTGTATCTCCATTAGTTATATGTTTTATTCCGCGGGAAGTATTATACGTGTGTTATTCATCCCCATGATATAATCGTATGAGATCTTTGACGCGATCTTATGCAGCATGAGAATGTTTTCAGGCATATCCTCATCGGTCGTCTGCATCGGATCAAAAGGTTGCCCCACACTTCTGAAATTAAGTATAAGGTCTTTTTCGGTGATCCTCAACAGTATATCTATGGCATCACGTTCTCTGCGATGCTTTCCGGTATAAACCGCCATCTCCTCACAGGCGAGTCCGAGAAAAAGGGCCTGCTTCGATCCTACCCCGTTTTCCTTGCAGAACTCCGTCATCTCCATACTCATCTTTGAGATCTCGGTGGCCTTCTCCGTTATTGTGCGCTTCAGGATCGCATAACTTTCCGTATCCCTGCGTACAGGCAGTCCTCCCATATATTTTTCCGGAGAACGTTGTATTATCAGGCGTATCAAAACGATTATCGAAATGAACAGGAGCGCTGACGAAACCGGATAAGACATGAAAAGACCGTTGATCCCAAAGAATTCGCAAAGAATAAACCCTGCCGGGATGACTCCAAGTCCGTCAAATAAACTTATCAGCAAAGCATATCTTGTCTTTCTCGCAACAAGGAAAAATCGCATGAACTGAATGCATACTCCTCTGGTGATATATGTCAG
>JAILQK010000080.1 GCA_024699045.1 Lachnospiraceae bacterium
GGGAAGATAATCGTTCGGGAAGAGTTCCGTGATCTGGTTGAGAATAGGCTTGATCTTACCGGAACGACGGATCCGGTATTCATGCTCTGTAATGATCTGGGCACGGATAATTTGTTTTATCGCACTGTTCAGTGGGAAAAATGGAACTTTGACAGAGAAAGGGGTTTTTGGGACTTTCGAGTGGTGTACAACATGAGGCATTATGGTGACCCGATAGATACTTTGTTGAGTTATATTCTTCCGTATATTTCCCGTGAAATAATAGAAATATATGAGTATGATGAGGAACATGCCCGGGACTGGCCGGTCGACAGTTCATGGAGGAATACTTTACAGGATCAGATCGAGCATCGTGACAGAACGATCCGGGAGATCTGCGACGAACTGCAGAAGTATCGCAGATGATGATAGAATATCGGAGTGAGAACTATCGTGATGAGGAAGACCTTACGTCTTCCATTCCGTTTTGTGTGATCATTTCATTACCGCCGCTCCCCGGGATGGTGGCTGCGATCTTTGACAGCCGAAGGAATTTTCTGATAGCGAAAATGGTCAGCACCACTTCAAATATTAGGAAGATAAGGATAAAGATCCCATATTCCGTACTCAGACAGAAATCATAGAAACCATGGATCAACACAGGGACCCAGAAGGCCAGTTTGAGGTATTTTTTCTTTAATCCGTCATCATTATAGGCATCACAAAACCTTGCAAATCCATAATAATATCCCATGTATAACGCATAAATGAAGTGACCGGGTATGCTGAACAAGGCCCGCGCTATGGCTGTGCCTACACCTCCACCGAAAATATAGAGGACATTTTCGAGAGTTGCGAACCCAAGAGAGACAGATACAGCGTATACTACGGCGTCAAATGTGTAATTAAATGCTGGATGATTCCATGTGACTTTTTTCAGTACAATATATTTGCCGGCTTCTTCAGCAAGAGCCACGATCAGGAAGTTGTCGATAAGAGCGTACAGGATCCCCTGATGATTCATGAAACCAAGGATCACTTCTCCGAACAGGAACTCAACTATAAAAGCGCTTATAGTTGTAAGAGTTCCGAAAAGAAACAGCTTGGCGAGCAGTTTTGGGGGCTCTTTTTCATATCTGTCACCTTTCCAGACGACTACGAACAGAATAATGCTTGGCAATATGGAAAGAAGCAGCACTGATTATCTCCTTTATACCGGATTGCCATTACCTGTCGATAATGTGGTCCCCGGAGTTGCAATACACTGATTATAGGTATCCATTGACCTGTCGTAATATCCGTAACACGAACTAAATGAACACCGATTATAATTATCATCCCATTTTTCAGCATCTGTATCTTCGGTATTACATGCATGTTCAACGAGTGCACTCACATCTATTGCAACCCATTCATTGTCAAGCCATACGGCATTCACGGTATGATATTCGTTCTCGATGGATGTGCAGGGTATTCCCTGGTGCCTGCACATGATAGTCATGGCATTTTGAAAATCCCAGCACTGACCAACATGATTGTAATACATCCAAAGGCTGTCATCTGTCCAATTACCGGTAAGCGTTGCACGGGATACGTTATTGTTTGTAATTACACGCCAGTTATCATAAGCACAGTTTTGGGTAAGCCACTGAACCATGGCAAAGACCTTGGCCTCATCAGACCATGTATCACTTTTTATTATCTCGTCGCTTAGCTCACACCACTCTTCTACGTGGTTACAACAACCATCGGTACCGCTTGTCGGATAGGTAATGGGATAATTATTGTTTCCAACATACATTTCGAGACATGTGGCAGGATCCAGGTTACCTATCAGCTTATTCCAGCGATCTATGCTTTGGGGATCACCATTTATTCGACAGGTCCAGACACAGCTGCCATCATAATACAGGTTCATACAGACATCCCACTCCTGATCCCTGCCTGTCATCAACTTTATGACATAAATGCCGGGATCATCTCCGGTTCCAAGTTCTTCCATGACATTTTTAATATCAACGGTCTGGGTCTCATCCTTTTTTATGAGTCCGAGTTCGACAGTTTTTCCGCTTTTGCTATTTCGTTTTTCGATATAAACATATCCTTCGTTGCATAAATGATTATGGCTATATTCGGTGTAACTTATCATTGTTCCGCTGGTTTTTACTATAAGGCCGCCCAGACTCTCAAAATATATATATTCTCCCTTGTATCGGGTTGCTCCGGAGATTGCCTCATCAGAAAAATGAAATGCTTTGGTGCCATCTACATTGATGATCTGATCAGCTGACGCATATGGACCGTATTCTTCTGCATATATTTCTTTTGGGAAACAAACAGAAGATAATACCAGGACAGTTATCATCAATGCAGAAATGAACTGTTTTCTTCCTGTCTTTTTCATATCAGTATTCCATCTCCATATCATCATCAGTTACAGGAATTACTGCTTCTTCAGATATCGGCGCAATATTTGTCTTAAGATTTTTGATATCAAAAGGTTTTGGGCCACGTGAAGAATCGATCTCATGCGGCGTGGAATTTCTGATCGATACGATAACGATCGCACTTAAGATGACGACAATGGCCACAGCTATGATAATAAAGATGTACTTTCTGTTTAGGAATGCTCCGGTCTTAACATCCATGATCCGATCCTTTCTTTGCTCATTAGATTTCAACTGATCATTTATTTTACCACAAAGCAGGAGAGAAATAACCCGTGATCTTATGAATATGGTCTTACTTCTGCCGTTCCTTTTTGTGTGATCTCATAATACTTTTCGGTATCAGTGTCATACATCAACACAGGGATCTCGCCGCTCTCGCATACGGATCCGTCTATATAATAGTGTGATGCTCCGTCGTAGAATATCCCATGAAAATCAGGATCGCCGGATAT
>JAILQK010000137.1 GCA_024699045.1 Lachnospiraceae bacterium
TCCCAATACGGTGGAAGGTATGATACCATTAAGGGACATGAATGATTATTATGAACTCGACGAGTTTCATCATCAGCTGGTGGGGAGAGCCACCGGTGACAGGATAAGGCTTGGTGAGAAGATAAGGGTAAAGGTTGTAAGGGCGGATAAGCTTTTATGCGAGATCGATCTTAATTATGCAGGAGGAGAAGAGCTATGAAGGTATTATTTTACAGTGCAAAGGTATATGATAAGAAGTCATTTGAACCGGTCGCAGAAGAGTACAGTGATGTAGAGATCGACTATATCGATCACGAGCTTGAACCGCGTACGGCAACTCTTGCGAAGGGATATGATGCGGTATGTGCTTTCGTCAACGCCGACGTAGGGGCTGAAACCCTCGAGATATTTGCGCAGATAGGTGTAAAGATCGTTCTGATGCGCTGTGCGGGATTCAACAATGTGGATACTGACAAGGCAAAGGAACTTGGTATAATAGTAAAGAGGGTACCGAGCTATTCACCTGAGTCCGTGGCAGAGCTTGCAATGGCACTTGCCCTTGCAGTCAACAGGAGAACATATAAAGCATATAACAAGGTGCGTGAAAACGATTATACCCTTACAGGCTTAAGGGGTATGCTGCTTCACGGTAAAACTGCAGGCATCGTCGGTACCGGTAAGATCGGTGCGGCAATGTGCCGTATCTGCAGAGGCTTCGGGATGAATATAATAGCATATGACAAGTATGAGAATCCTGACCTGAAGGACTATGTAAAGTATGTAAGTCTTGATGAGCTTCTGTCTCAGAGTGATCTGATATCACTTCACTGTCCGCTTATGGATTCCACTTATCATATGATAAACATCGAATCCATTAAAAAGATGAAGGACGGAGTGATACTTATAAATACATCAAGAGGAGCACTTATCGACACTGATGAGCTCATAGAGGGTATCAGGATGAATAAATTCTTCGGAGTAGGTCTGGATGTATATGAGGAGGAAGCCGGAAACCTTTATGTGGATCATTCAGATGATATAATGGCACATTCGGTAACGGCGAGACTGCTTTCATTCCCCAATGTGATGATCACATCCCATCAGGGGTTTTACACAGTGGAGGCACTGAAGGCCATCGCTGACACCACACTTCAGAACCTTATAGACGCAAAGGAAGGAAAGACCACACCTAATGATGTGGCTTAGTATAACAGGGCAGGGACCGGAGAGGAAATGAGCAATACAAACGGCACAGAAGGCGGACATAAGCTTCTTGTGAACAATAAAAAAGCATATTTTGATTATTTCATAGAGGATAAGTTAGAGGTCGGTATCGAACTTTTCGGAACCGAAGTGAAATCCGTAAGAATGGGCAAGTGCTCCATAAAAGAGGCTTATGTAGATGCCAGGAACGGCGAGCTTTATATCTATGGTATGAATATAACCCCTTATGAAAAGGGTAATATATTTAACAAGGATCCAATCCGGGAAAGAAGACTTTTAGCTCACAAGAAGGAGATAATGAAGCTTCAGGGGAGGCTTGCACAGAAAGGATATACAATACTTCCGCTTGAGGTGTATCTTAAAAGAGGTAAGGTAAAGCTGCTTATAGGACTCGGCCGCGGAAAGAAACTGTACGATAAGAGAGACAGTATAGCAAAGAAGGATCTTAAGAGGGAAATGGAAAGAGATTTCAAGATAAGAAATCTGTGAGAATGTCGGATGATGAGGTATATCCTGATTAAACTGTGAGTTTATTGAGCAGATTTTGTATCCGATATATAATGTATAAAACTGAATACGGGGCAGTAATGGTTTCGACAGGGATCTTGAAGTCGGAGAAGCTATCCGAAGGGGATTGCGTTAAATCTCAACCTAAATATAAACGCTAACGAAGATTACGCGTTAGCTGCAGCCTAAGGCTTGCAGCCGTCGGCCCGTGGTACCTATCCAGCGGTCACCCGGCGTCAAAGAGATAGGAAACGACTTATGCAAAGCTTTGAGCATATGGGCGTATCATGAAGCTACCAAAACCGGGAGGTCGTTCATCATCGACCGGTGGAGGGAATACTAAATGGTGAACTACGATAGTAGAAGGACGAGGGACAGGTTTTTGGACACGGGTTCGACTCCCGTCTGCTCCATGGATATGGAAAGGGTCGTGCGAAAGCACGACCCTGTTTATATCAGCATACCGTTTGATGCTTTTGACTTTATGCACTATTTTGTATTTTTTATTGCGTGGAGGCGAAAAAGACCTTACAATTATGAAGAATGAGGCCAATATTTCAAAGGAACAACTTAAACTGAAAGATTTTTTTATATATGATAGAAAATCAAACAGATCAGAAAGATGATAAAAGGACGGATATTTATCTTGTAAATGTTCCGCTTGCCCTTCCCAATGTCCCGCCGCTTGCTTTCGGTATCCTAAAGCCGATCGCGGAGAGTGCAGGGCTGTCGACGAAAATTCTGTATGCCAATCTTTTATTTATAAAACATATCGGGTTTGAAAGATTTGGAATACTTGATTTTTGGGCAAATGTAACGACGCAACTGATAGAGGCGGTTTTCCAGCCGTTTGCCGGATATGAGTCATACGCGTCGTTTGACGAGATAGAGGATTTTTTCATCAATGAATATTCATATTACAAAAATTCGTTCCACGAGTTCAGGGAAGCGACCATGTATGCATGGGAGCATATGGATGAATATCTCGATGAGGTATGCGACAGGATCCTGGAGGATAATCCCAAAGCAGTCGGGTGTTCATACGGAATGCAACAGGCCAATGCCTGTCTTGCAATCTTAAAAAGAATACACGAGAGGCGTCCGGATATAGTTACTTTTATCGGCGGAAGCTGCTGTACTGAAAATGCAGGTCAGGCGATCGTGGATCACATGTCTTATATCGATTATGTATTCTGCGGAGAGTCGGATGACGTTTTTGCACCGGCATTAAAGCTTATGATCGCAAGGGATAATGAGGAACTTATACACCGGTATCCGTGTGTGCTCATAAAAGGCGGTACTGCCCGTATACATGCAACGCCGGATATGGATGATATTCCTTTTCCGGATTATGATGAATACTTTGAACAGTTTAAAACTGCGGGAATGGATCAATTTTACGATGTCATCCTTCCGTTTGAATCATCAAGAGGGTGCTGGTGGGGGTGTAAGAAGAAATGTAATTTCTGCGGGCTTCACAGCAGTCCGGAGGTCATTCGCTACCGAAAGAAAGATATTAAAAGAACGGTTGCCGAGCTTGAATATCTTGTCGAGAGATACGGTACAAGAGAATATCTTTGGGCGGACTGCATCCTGGATATGGACGATATCAGGGAGTTCCCAGAGTATCTTGAGGGGAAGGATCTGTATTTTTATGCAGAAGTCAAGACAAACATGACGTTTCATGAGATCGAGTGCCTTAAGAGGGCCGGGTTTATTTGGATCCAGCCCGGTATAGAATCTCTTCAGGACGATATCCTCATACACATCAACAAAGGAAACCGTGCCATAAAGCATGTTGAACTGCTCAAATGGGCGGAGACCGTGGGAGTGACATGTTTCTGGAATATGATGAGCGGATTTCCTAAAGAAGATCTCCGGTGGTACGAGGACATGATCAACATGATCCCGTTGATACATCACCTGAACCCACCGCGTATGAATGTATTTATTTATCAGCGCAATTCCTATTTCACAACGCACTGTGAAGAGTATGACGCAAACGTGGTGAGAGCGAAGTTTTATGAATACTATTTCGGGAAGGATAAGGAATTCCTCGACGCGTTTGCGGAGTACTATGATGCGCCCGACAGAGTGATGCCGTATCACGACAGGCTGGATCGGGTGATCGAAGACTGGAGAAATTCGTGGAATAACGGATCGATCGTAACATATTTTGTACAGGGCGATCTGATGGGAGTGTTTGACAGCAGACCGTGTGCCATTCAAAAGAGGAGCGTGATCACGGGCATCCAAAAGAGGATCTGCGAACTGTCGGAGAGTGCGATAAGGATAAGCAGGCTGTATGAGCTTTTGAGTGAACACGATAAAGATGAGATCGACCGGGCGATCGAAGAACTTAAGAGATTAAAACTTGTACTGCATCTCAGGAATGAGATACTATTCCTGGCAATGCCCAGAGATAAGATGAACAGGGAAAAGAGAAGAACTTGTCGTTTCGGATTAACGGCTAAAAGGGAGAAAGACTGATGTCAAACGAACTGAAGGGAAATTCAAAGATCTATACGAGGGATTACAAACTTCCGGATGACGGGACCGAGAATATCAAGAAGATGATCACGGTCGTGCCCTCAGCATTCTGGCTGATGCTTGTCGGGGGAGCAACACTGCTTGCGCTGTTTATCATATGGGCCGTAAACGGCAGGATCACACAGACGGTAAGTTCGGGCGGAATATATCATCCCGGTGCGGCTACATGCGGTGAGGTCATATCTTTTATCCCGATAACGCAGGGAAAGACATTGGAAAACGGGATGAACGTAACGTTGTACCCTGCCGGAAAAGATCAGCAGGAATACGGTCATATGAAAGGACAGATCACCTATCTGGATCCGTATGTCACCAACAAGGACGGAATGATGCAGTATCTGGGAGATGAGTCGATCGTAGAGCAGTTCCTGGGAAAAGGTCCTGTAATGGCAGTTATTATCGACCTTCAAAAAGATCCGTCGACTTCCAACGGGTATTACTGGAGTAATAAACGAGGCGGCAGTATCACGTTAAACGACGGAACGTGGATGTCGATGTCTATAGAGACCAATACGATAAGCCCGCTCAACTATGCATTTCCCGATTTTAACGAGGAACATTGATTCAGAGGATACGATAAAACATGAAAAGATTTGGAAACAGGCGAAGAAGAGTACCGATACAGTTCCAGGTTGAGGTTTGCGAATGCGGTGCAGTCTCTCTTGCGATGATATTATCATATTACGGCAGGTATCCATCCATTGAGGAAGTCAGGTACCAGTGCGGAGTAACCCGTGACGGATGTGATGCTGCGGGTATAGTAATGGCTGCCCGAAAGTACGGACTTGTAGCAAAAGGTTACAGGAAATCGGTTGAGGAACTCAGGGAAATTACATTTCCGGCGATAGTTCACTGGGATTTTGTTCATTTTGTGGTTTTAGAAGGGATAAAAGGAAAGAATGTATATATCGCCGATCCGGCTTGCGGAAGACGCAAAATGTCCGTGGAGGAATTCGGTGAATCGTACACCGGCGTCGTACTTACTTTCGAAAAAGGCGATAATTTTGTTACGGAGAAAAAGCCGAAGTCTGCTTCGAAGATGGTACGCGAACGTTTATTCATGGACAGGAAGGCAACGGCTTATATAGTTATAGCCGGTATATTGCTTGTCGCACCGGGGCTTATCATTCCCATGCTCACGCAGACCTTTATTGATACGATACTCCTGGAGAATGAAAGGTCGCTTCTTGGCGTATTACTGGGCGGACTTGCCCTTGTATATCTGTATAAGATCCTCTTTTCTTTCCTTAAGTCGACCGTGCTTGCGAAACTTCAACTCAAGATGGGCCTTATAACGAATTATCAGCTGATATACAGGATGCTCAGACTGAAGGGAAACTTCTATGAACAGAGACAGGCCGGGGAACTTGCAAACAGAACGGATAACAACAACAGCGTAAATACGTTCCTGGCAGGGAATTTTGCCAAAGGTCTTATCGATCTGTTTGAATCGCTGTTTTATCTTGGTCTGATGTTTTCGTACAGTCCGATCCTTTCCGGAATCGGACTGGTTGGCGTGATCATAAACGTCATATTCCTGTTTGCGATAGCCAAGCCACTGGAGACGATGAACCTTAAATACATGATGGATCAGGGAAAAATGTCGGCGTCTTTGTGTGCGGGACTGTCTGTTGCATCTACCATGAAGGCTAACGGGGCAGAAGACGAAAGCGCAATGCGTATGCTGAACAGCTATGCCAGAACAACGGACTCCGATCAGAGGCTTGGACGTGCACAGCAGATCTTGGGTGCGGTACCGGAGTCTATATCCGATATAGTAAGGATCGTCATCCTGATGACAGGCGGATGGCTTATCATAAACGGTGAATGTACGACAGGTACACTGACGGCATTCGGTATGCTGCTCGGATCTTTTTCGGAATCTGTCAACGATATCATCGGTATGGCACAAAACGTTCAGACAATGAAAGCAAACCTTGGAAGAGTAAGGGATATAATGTCGGCTGATTCGGAACACAGATTCATGATAGAAAGTGACGATATTTCCATAAAGAGATTAAGCGGTGAGATCACCGTGAATAATGTGCAGTACGGATACAATCCTTCGCTTCCGCCGACTATAAGCGATATAAACCTACATGCTACCCCGGGAGCGCGTATTGCGATAGTAGGTGCATCCGGATGCGGCAAGAGCACTTTGGGTAAGATCATAACAGGTCTTTTGACACCATGGAGCGGTGAGATAGTGTATGATTGTCCGCTTGATGAGATACCTCAAAACGTATTCAGCGAAAACGTATGTGTAATAAATCAGAACGCAGTCATTTTTTCCGGAACGGTAAAAGATAATATAACTTTCTGGAATAAGAATTATTCAAACAGAGACATTATGGAAGCGATAAAGTGTGCAGATGCGGTAAGTCTTATCGACTCTCTTCCGGGCGGTTTAAGCTATCGGCTGGAGGAAGGCGGTGTTAACCTTTCGGGTGGCCAGAGACAGAAGATACAGATCGCCAGGGCATTAATCAAGAAACCTGCTTTACTTTTAATGGATGAAGCGACCAGTGCACTTGATGCGGTCACCGAGCAGAGGATCATGGAGAATGTAAGATGTCTGGATTGTACATGTGTGGTCATCGCACACAGGCTGAGTTCGATCAGGGATGCCGATCTGATCATAGTCATGGATAAAGGCAGGATTGTTGAGAAGGGAAACCATGAGCAGTTGCTTGCACACAAAGGAATGTACAGTAAGTTGGTAGGGGGCTGATTATGAACAGATACGAACTTAGACCGGGGCACAGGATAATGCCTCAAAACAACGGAATATCATACCGCGTTGCATCCGGAACCGTATTTGTGTCCGTGTTGCTGGCATATTCGGACGGTTCGATCCTCAGTAAAAAAACGATCGGAATAGCGAGAGCAGGCGTTATCATCCCGGGATATGCGGAGGCGAAGACTCATAGTGGAAAAGAGTTGATCGCGCATATGCTTATTGAACCTAAAGATGTTGCGTTAATAGAGGAAATCCCGTTTGATGAGGCTCATAAAAAGAATTTTCTTGAGTCTGTGGGATTTGAAAGTCAGGGTGAAGAAGACACCATCAACTCCACGGATATTTATTCATATCTTATACATGAATACTTTTACCGTGAACGCAGTAAAGACAAGTTTATTGAAAAAAACCTTGAACAGCACAGAAACAATAAGAAGATCCATGAAGAGATAATAGTATCGGCTTATAATCTAAACAGAGAACGCGATTCGGATGCCGACATTATTGCGGAGAACAAACTGTATCAGGGTATGGAATTCCTGTGTAAAAAGATAGGGGTTACTATCGCATCTTTGACTGATGTAAGGAAGGCGTCGGGTGGAGAAGTATCAGTGCAACTGATTGCAAGCTGTTCGGGTTTTTTATGCAGGGAGATAGAACTTTCTCCGAAGTTCTACAAAGAAGAGATCAGTCCACTCGTATGTTTTGCAAAAGATGATAACCGTCCGATAGTGATCTACAGGAATATATTGAATCGTAAGTATTATTACGATCCAAAGAATCAGAAGCATGAAAAGCTTAATGCTAAAGTCGCAGCGAATATCAGTAAAGATGCTTACTGTATTCACCGGCCATTAAACGGGGACAAGCTTGATTTAAAGACTCTTATCAGGTTTGGTATGAGAGAGTTTTATATCGGGGATTTGTTGGTAACGATAATTGCAATGCTTCTTGTTGCGTGGGTAGGTATACAGGTCAGTACTCTCAATACTACACTGTATGATCGCATTATTCCGCAGGGAAGTGTCAATAATCTGCTCAACTATGGAATGATCCTTATCGGGTGCTCGGTAGGAAGCCTGCTTTTCTCGATATCGCAGAATATAGCGTCATACAGACAGGATAATAAGATAAAATACGCTCTTCAGGCCGCGATATTTAACCGTGTATTTCATATGCCGGAGAAGTTTTACAGAAACCACGAATCAGGTGAACTTGCGTATCGTGCAGGAACGGCGGCATCAAGTTATTACACTTTATATACTATGTCTACGGCGATCATCCTGCATCTGGCTTATGCGATAATATATTTCGTCAAGATGACGGATTTTTCTTCAGGACTGGCAGGAGCAGGTCTGTTCTTTGCATTTTTCAATGTCGCACTCACGGTTCTGGTGAATCAGTTTTTCCTTAAGTATCGTAGGAAACAGTCATCGATCATGGGCAAGATGAAATCATATATGTTCCAGCTGTTTTCGGGAATAGACACGATCCGTGCCATGGGGGCCGAGGATGCCGCAATGTACGAATATATGGATAAGACGGCAGAATGGAGTGTGACCAATTACAAATACGGCTTTGGAGACAGGATCACCGAAGCGATAACAACAGCGATAACGTGCGTCGTGACTCTCATCATTTATGATGATATGGTAAAAGGCACATCATCGATGTCGACAGGTATGTTCATTGGTTATACGACGATATATGCGTGCTTTACGGGAGCCGTGAGTGCCATAGCGAATGAGATCGCCATGATATACTCCATGATCCCCATGTTGAAGAATTCGATGGATATACTGAAGACTGCTCCCGAAATGAGCAATAAAGGAGAGATCCTGACTGATATCGAAGGCGATATCAAGATTGTTAATCTGAACTTTTCGTATGGTGATAAGCCTGTACTCAGGAATATCAATCTTCACATACAAAAAGGTGAATATGTTGCAATCGTGGGAGCAACAGGATGCGGAAAGTCAACACTGCTCAAACTCCTGCTGGGATTTGAAGAACCGACATCAGGCGATATCAGATATGATGACAAATCGCTTTCATGGCTTAGTAAGCCAGCGCTCAGGCGTTTCTTCGGAGTGGTGCTCCAGGAAGACGGATTGTTTATGGGGCCGATTTATAAAAACATTATAATGTCGAATTCCGACTGTACGGAAGAAGATATCATAAGGGTTCTGGAAGAAGTCGGACTTATAGAGGATATAAAGGCAATGCCGCTCGGACTCATGACACCTGTATCGGAGGATGCACATACTCTTTCCGGCGGACAGGTACAGCGTATATTCCTGGCAAGAGCACTGATCGGAAATCCGAGGATACTGCTCCTTGATGAGGCGACGAGCTCACTGGATAATATCGGTCAGAAGATAATTTCCGACAGCATAGAAAAAAGAAAGATCACAAGGGTTGTGATCGCTCACCGCCTGTCAACTATCATCAACAGTGACCGGATAATTGTTCTCGATAAAGGTATGATCGCGGAGGAAGGAACATACAGCGAACTGATCCAAAAAGGCGGGCTGTTTAAGAAACTTGTGGAGAATCAGGCGCTTGGAGGAGTGAACGCATAATGAAATGGTCCAGATATAACAAACTGTTTGAATCAAAGCGAAACGGGTGGCTGTTATATAACAGTGCATCATCCAATTTTCTTATGGTTGAAGACGATAAGGTTGAGAGCGTAAAGCAGATGGAAAAGGATCTGGGATCCTTTGATTTTTCACAGAACCCGATGCTTTATATGCAGCTCAGGTCAATGGGTTTTATCGTTGAAGACAGTCAGGATGATGATTTTTACAATATCACGAAAATGAATGCACTGACAAGGTTGTATTCCAACTCTTCACTGTCGCTTACGATCGCGATCACAAGGGCATGCAATTTCGATTGCAGTTACTGTTTTGAGGGTAACAGGACAGGTAAGCCCATGTCGGAGGAGGTCGAGAAGAAGCTGATCGATTTTATCTCCCATTACAAATGCGACCAGATGAGCATAATCTGGTATGGCGGAGAACCACTTCTCGCATTCGACAGGATACTGAGTATCGACAGTGCCATTAAGAAAATGGGGAAAAAGTATAGCGCATCAATGATCACTAACGGCTACCTGTTCAACGATGAAAAGATATCAAAGCTTAATGAACTTAATATAACGTATCTTCAGATAACTCTCGACGGCAAGAAGGAGACACATGACGGCCGGCGATATTTAAAAGGCGGAGGTCCGACTTACGACAGGATATTGGAGAACATCGGGAAGATATTAAAGACAGATTTCAAAGGCAAGATCCATGTCAGGGTTAATGTGGATTCCAGAAATGAGGACGAATTCCCTATAGTTTACAATATGATCAGGCAGATGTTCCCGAATGATTTTCCGAGACGGATCTCGGTGTATCCCGGATTTGTCAAGGGAGACGATCATCCTGACGTGAGTTGTTTCTTCGAGCCGGATGAACAGGGAGCTTTTATATCAAAGATGATGGAAAAGTACGGAATCAATCCGCTTGCGATTTATCCCAGAAAGTACAGTGAAGGATGTGTCATGAACAAAAAGAATGGCTTTGTTGTCGGCCCGGATGGGGAACTGTACAAGTGCTGGGACGACATCGGTGACGAGAGCATGGTCGTAGGTCATATAGACAGCTTCAACAACTGGAACATGCCGCTACTTGCTGAATGTATGGTGGGATGCTCATATCTGGACGATCCCGAGTGCAGAGCATGTTATTATCTGCCGGTCTGTAATGGTGGATGCCACAGGATAAGGCAGAAGAATCTCCATTCCGAAGTCAAGCACAGTTCCTGCACGTACTTTAAGGGTAATCTCGAGGATCTTCTGGAACTTCACTTTGAAGAAAAGAAAAGAAAGTCCCGGGGCCAAAAAGCCGGTAATGCCCCGGCAAAAACCAATGGATGATCATAAATACGCATGTTTTAAAAGATGCCTCGACAGATATATGGCAGAGCCGGATTATCGGACCGAAATGGATGAGTCCGGAAATAAAGATGTAAAAGATGCGATACATTTCGTGTTGTTTAGGGGAAAAACCCCCGGATATACGCAAAACGAGTACATACGCGAATACCTGTTAAGGCTTGAAAAAGTTGAGGAATACGTAAGATCATCCGTGACCGAGAACAGATTCAATGACATATCGCTGTGCTACTTCGGACAGATCACAAGAAACCGGTGCCGGATGGAACGTGCGGATATCCGTGATCACAGCATGATCTATTATTTCCCGATAGCGTTTGAACTGTCAAAGGGATGCAGCGTCGGATGTGATTTCTGCGGATTTGCGGCCGATAAGCTGAATGGGATCTTCAGATACAATGAAGAAAACGTGGTTCTGTGGAAAGAAATACTGAATATCACAAAGAGGATCATAGGTCCGGTGGCAGGAAGCAGCCCGTGCTATTTTGCGACAGAGCCGTTTGACAATCCTGATTATGAAAAGTTTCTCCTTGCATATAACGACGTGTTCGGCGAGCTGCCTCAGACAACGACGGCCGTGTGCGAGCGGGATCCGGAAAGATTCAGAAGATTCCTTGAACTTGTCGGAAGGAAGAACTTAAGGGAGCGGGCGACGGTCAGATTATCGGTCAGGTCGTTGTCGCATTTTGAGAAGATAATGGATACTTTTTCCGAGGATGAACTTGCTGACACGGAAATCCTGGCTAATCACCCGGAATCACTCAACCGTTATTCGGACTCCGGAAGAAGTCGGAGCAATCCGGATATCGATGATGCCAAACGCCTGAAATACAGCATTTCCTGCGTGGCAGGGCTTCACGTGAACATGGTGGAAAAGACCGTGAGCTTTATGGAACCGGAGATCCCGGACGATGAATACAGTCTGGGTTACAGGATTCGTGGTAAAAAAACATTCAAGAATGCCGATGATTACGAAAAATGTGTTAAAATACTGATTAGTATGTATGCCAGACAGAAGATCGGAAATGATGACCGACTGATGTGGAACAGAAATATAAGTATTGACTGTTGCGATGATAAGGTCATTTCCTTTGACGGTGAAGGGAGTCATTACAGAATATCAAAAGGAAAGCTGATGCTTGACCTGATAGCCTGTGTGAACGAAGATAATTCTCTTTCGGAGATGGTATCAAAACTGGGGCTGTTTGGAGACGTATATGAAACGGCATTACAAAGGCTTCAGGAATTGTATATAAGAGGTTACGTAAGAATTGTCTGAAATTAAGGGGGGATAATCCATGGAATGGACACAAGAGCAACTTGAAAAACTTTATAAGCAGGCAATGGAAAAATCAATGGTGGATGCTGATTTCAGGCAGCTATTGCTTTCCGATGCGAGAAAGGCAATGTCCCAACTTGCAGGAAGGGAGTTGCCGGAAGGGTTCAATATTAAGTTTATTGAAAAGGATGCAAATTATCAGGCTACTTTTGTACTTCCTGATTTTATCTCGGATGAACTTGATACAAGAGACCTTCAACAGGTTTCGGGCGGACTGTCGGTAGCCCTTATCATCAGTGCGTGTGCAGCTGCGGTTTCTGTAGGAGCGTGTCCGGGTGATGCGTGTGCGGCTGCAGCAGGGGCACAGGTTTGTTCGGGACACGCCTGCGCCGCTCATGCGTCTGCAGCAGAGGCTTGTGGCGGTCATGCGTGTGCCACTGATGCAAAGGCAGCCCAGGCTTGCGGCGGTCATGGCTGCGGAGCTCATGCGGAACTGGAGGGAGCATGTGCGGGAGCGGCGTGCGGAGCAGCAGCAGCTTTAGCCTCATCCTGCGCCGGAAATGTTGACGGAGTGTCTGCCAATGCTGCACTTAGTTGTGCCGGAGACGCGTGTGGGGCGGCTGCAGGAGGTACAGCTGCATGTCTTGGAGCAGTATGCGCAGCTGACGGCTGTGGAGCTGATGTTTGTCCGATATTTGTCGGCTGTGGAGCTGATGCTTGTGTTGCTGCAGCATGCGGAGCTGATGCTATTTGCGGAGCGGCACTTTGTAATGCTGATTCATGTGCCGTACACGCGCTTTGCGGAGCCGACCTGTGCGCAGCAGATGCGTGTGGAGCATTCGGAAAAGCATATGAGGAAAGTTGCGCACTCAATGTGTGTGGCGCACACTCTGAGGAAGGTGAAGGTCACGAAGGTCATGAGAGTCATGAGGCTTCCGATAATCTTACGCCGGCTGAGTTAGCTGCGCAGGTGACTACTGCTGCGGCAGCTGCTAATTCGGGAGTAACGGAAGCTACATCGGGAGTAACGGAAGCTACATCGGAAGGAGTACATGCGAGCGCAGGAGAACATTCCGATACGGATACCGTACATGAGGGCACACCGACAGACGGGTGCTTTATGGATATGAATACGTTCGAGCAAAGCGCAGATGCAAATACGGCAGCTCACACAGACGGGTGCCTGGCCGATATGTCGATACAGACGGATATTCCTCAGGACAACGGTGCTCCCGATTTGCAGAGTGCGCCTGACTCTACAGAGATTGGAAGCGTTAATGCGGATTCGGTTTCATTTGATTCCGATGACTCCGGTGATTTAGGATCGGATGACTCCGGTGATTTAGGATCGGGTGATTCCGGTGATTACGGATCGGATGACGGCGGAGCAGATGAATAAAGGGGGAGAGATCCGGTATGGTCAGGAAGAAGCTGAAAAGCCATGAGAGACCTTATGAAGGAAGCGGGTATAAACTCGGTTGCCATGGAACGTGTAGAATAATACAGGTAGTCAGGCGAGGTCCACTTCAATGAAAGACCATGCACAGCATGGTCTTTTTTTTATGAGAGGGTAAAAAACGTGTTGGCATACTATGACAGACGTAGTTTATTTACTTCATTAAACATAGTACGACAGACATAGGTACGACAGTCGAAGTAGAAGGAAGGATCATGATGACAGAGATCACATCCACGAGCATGAGATCTTTTAGCAGGTTACTAATCTTGAGAGTTATTATTAGTATATTTTCTGCGAAGTCGAAACGGAAGTCTTCTTCTACCTCCCGCGACCTCATCGAGAGCATCCATGTCAAGTTCCTGCACTTCATTTGAAAAATTTTCCAGGTCGGCAAGAGTGATATTAAAACCAAGTTCTTTTGCTGCTGCTACATAGGCTTCATTTTCTGAAGCTGCTTTGCCTTCTTTGAATATACGATCAAAGACTTCTTCCAGCTTATCTGATAGTTCTTCATTATCCTTCAGTGCAGCTAATAATCTTTTTGCTTCCTCATTCATTAGAGTATTATTCCTTTCTGTGTAATAAATCACTGTTTACATGTACTATTAATTATACGATAAAGTTTTCAAAAGGGCTAAAAAAATACAAAAAAATACAATCCCTATAGGATAAATTGACCGTCAAAACGGGACAGTGATAGAATAATAAACGACGAATAAAGGCATATTGTCTATCAGGGAGGATATAAAAGTATCTGCCCAAAGTGAGTATAAAAGATCACAATCAAGGAGGGGAATCTATTATGAGGAAAACACTGTTTCTTGTATTATGCACAGGTATGTTACTCTCGATAACCTCATGTTCCGGGATTAACGTGAATAGCAGTGTAAATGATCGGCAAGATACAAAACCTGTTTCTGTCGGAGCAAATTCTAACAATACTGCAGATGCTGATAATACTGCAGCTACTGAGAGTACTGCAGCTACTGAGAGTACTGCAGATGCTGACAATACCGCAGTTACTGATAATACCGGGGAAACGAAAGCTGCTGACGATAAACAGAAGATCGACTATTCCGATAAAGAAAACTGGGCTTATTTCGAAACAGGAGAGGGAAAAGAAGCCGATCTGTTCCTGGTCGCTCCGACGGTAGACAGGGGAGATGAATACAATATGTCGATGGATGATGAGGATACAAAGGCAGATTTTCTCGGCGCATTGAACATGGAGCGCGGTATATACGAGAACAGTACAAGGATGTTTGCACCCTACTATCGTCAGGGGGCGATGAAGATCTATTCGATGACACCTGAGGACAGGGAGCAGTATCTTTTATATGCATATGAAGATGTTGCAGATGCTTTTGAGTATTATCTTGAAAATGAAAACCAGGACAGGCCGATCGTATTGGCAGGATTTTCACAGGGGGCAGATATGTGTTACCGGCTTCTTGAGGAATACTTTGGTACCGGGGATATGCAGCAGAAACTTGTGGCAGTATATGCCATAGGCTGGCCATGTACTAAAGAGATGACAGAAGAGTTTCCGTATATCAGGCCTGCTGCTTCAGAGACAGATACCGGGGTAGTGATAAGTATCGAATGCGAGTCAGAGGATGTTACGGATACCTTCATAGTGCCTGCGGGAACCAAGGCTTATACGATAAACCCCTTAAACTGGAAAACCGACACAGCTCCTGTTGACAAGTCTCTCAACATAGGAGCATGTTTTACGGATTATGACGCAAATATAATCAAAGAAGTAAAGGGCCTTTGTGGGTGTTATATCGACGATGACCGTGGAGTTATAAAGGTCACGGATGTCAGCGTCGACGATTATCCTGCTATAATACCGGGACTCCCTGAAGGGGCATATCACATATACGATTATCAGTTCTTTTACAGGAATCTTGAAGAAAATGTCGCAAAAAGACTGGAAAGCTACATCCA
>JAILQK010000188.1 GCA_024699045.1 Lachnospiraceae bacterium
GCACACGGCTATGGCATACCGCTTATAGCTGACAGTGCTCACGGAGCGCATCTTCCCATAAGTAAGAGGGCAGATGTCACCGTAGTAAGCCTCCACAAGACCCTTCCGGCTATGACACAGGTATCGGCGGTCCTTTTGAACGGCGATCTGGTCGATCCGGAGGACATCAAGCGATATATAAATATATATCAGACAACCAGTCCGTCATATGTTTTAATGGCATCTGCGGAGAAGTGTCTTGATATAATGGAAAACGAGGGAGAAAAGCGGAAAGCAGACCTGAAAGAAAGAATAAACAGGTTGTACGATCTGAACCGGAGATTAAGACGTCTTTGGCTCACCGGACCGGAATTCAAGGGAAAATATGGCATAAATGATTTTGATATGAGCAGGATAAATCTTTTTGACCGGACGGGGAGGACAGACGGTAAAGGATTGTATGATATCTTGAGAAAGGAATATCGGTTACAGCCGGAAAAGCACACCGGGAACACCTGCCTTTTGATATCAGGCATCATGGACACGGAGGAAGGTTTCAGGCGCCTGGAAGACGCGATCCTGAGCATTGACAGAAAATGAGGTTTATCTTTTATATTACCGGAAAAAGTGCATCGGGCAAGGATAGCATATACAGAGCTCTGCTCGAGGATAAAGCTTTGTCTCTCAGACCGCTTCTCCTTCATACCACCAGACCTATGCGGGAGGGAGAGACCAACGGCAAGGAGTATCATTTTGTTTCCGAAGAAACATATAAGGCCTTGGAGAGCCGGGGAGAAGTGATCGAATGCAGGACCTATGATACAGTCCACGGTCCGTGGAGATATTTTACGGTCTTCTCTGAGGTTAAGGCCGATGAAGACTTTTATCTGGGGATCGGAACGCTTGAGTCATATAAAGGGCTGCGCCATCATTTTGGGAAGGAGCGGATCATTCCCATATATATCGAGGTAGAGGACGGGAAAAGACTTATCCGTGCGATAGAAAGAGAGAAAAAAAGCGGCAGGCCGGATTACAGGGAAATGTGTCGCAGATATATCTCCGATGATGAAGACTTTTCCGATGAAAAGCTGACAGAGGCCGGGATCGGAGAAAGCTACAGATTTGAAAACGAAGACCTTTCTCAATGTATAACTGATATCAGGAGTATGATAATTGGATATAAAGGTTAATAATATAGAACAGACCATACAGCCCGAAACGGCCAAGCAGGTTCAGGATACCGGGAATGAGGCATTCAGGTTTGCACTGATGTCAAACATCGGGGAGACCGAGCTTCAGGAAAAACTCACAAATCTCATGGGAGAGATCACTGCCGAGGGCGAGATCATATCAAAGCGGAAGAACATAAAAGATATGCGCCGGTACAGAGGGCTGGTAAAGGAATTTATGAACGAGATCCTGAACCGTTCACACCAGTTCTCCCGTCAGAACTTTCTGGATAAAAAGGGCAGACACAGGGTTTACGGGATCATTAAGCTTGTGGATCAGAATCTGGATGATCTGGCAGCCGAACTCCTTAAGGAGGAGAGTGATAATCTGTCCATACTTGCAAAAATAGGGGAGATAAGGGGTCTGCTCATAGACCTTCTGATGTAGGATAATGCTTGACGACCGCTTAAGGGATCATATTGAGAGAGCCGTTAAGAGCGATATGCTTGATCAGGCCTATATATTTGAAGGAGCAAAAGGCACCGGAAGAACAGAGCTCGCGATGTATACAGCGGGGCTGCTTTTATGCGACAGCGACATAAACAAGCGGCCATGCGGCGAATGTCATGCGTGTAAGCTTATAGAAAGCGGGAATCATCCGGATCTTAGGATAATACGGCACGAGAGCAGGACAACGGTAAAAATTGAAGAGATCCGTGAGCAGCTCATAGGAGATATCTCTATCCGGCCGTATTACGGCGGACGAAAGATCTATATCATACCGAATGCCGAGCTTATGTCTATAGGCGCGCAGAACGCTATACTGAAAACGATAGAGGAGCCGCCCGAGTATGCACTGATTATACTTATAGCGGACAGTGGAGAGAAACTGCTGTCTACGATAAGATCGCGGTGCATCACTCTTTCTTTCAGAGCGGAGCCGGTCTATCATCCGGATGACGAAGCGGTCGATTCCTGCTTTAAGAGAGTCGAGGATATATTATCAGGCCGGCATCGGCCGGATATGTCGGAGATCATGGGCTTTGCCAAGGAGCTCAGCGCAGGGTATAAGGATTATCTGCCCGAGCTTTTTACGCATATTGAATGTATCTGCAGGGATGCGTTGCTGGCAAAATCCGGGATATATTTGACAGAAAATACGGCAACAGGCTATATTGATAAGACTGCAAGGATAACCTACGAGGGTTTGGAAAAGATCCTTAAAGCAACAAAGAGCAGCCGGCATGATATACAGATGAATGTTTCGGCGGAGGCAGTACTGGAGTCTCTTTTGATACATATCAAAAATGCGGTTGTTACAACGGGAAGCTGAGATAAGGAAAAAGCAGCAAAACAGGAAGAACAGTAGCTTCCGGTTTGACAGAAAGGTAATAAATGACTGATATAATTTGTGTACGGTTTCGAACAGCAGGTAAGATATATTATTTTTCCCCGGGTGATCTGGAGATAAAAAGGGGAATGAATGTTATCGTGGAAACGGCGCGGGGTAAGGAATACGGACGGGTCGTTTCGGATATCAAACAGGTGGATGAAGATGCACTGAAATCTCCTTTGAAACAGGTGATCCGCATCGCCACCGAGGAAGATGATGACAGAGAGACGCTAAACCGGATAAGGGAGCAGGAAGCATTTAAGATTTGCAAAGAACGGATCGCGGCTCATGAACTTGAAATGAAGCTTATCGATGCGGAGTATACCTTTGATGGGACCAAGCTGCTGTTTTATTTCACCGCAGACGGAAGAGTGGATTTCAGGGAATTGGTCAAAGATCTGGCAGGACAGTTCCGGACAAGGATAGAGCTCAGACAGATAGGCGTAAGAGATGAAACGAAGATCATAGGCGGAATGGGCATATGCGGAAGAGAGCTTTGCTGCCATGCTTACCTTTCGGACTTTGCCCCGGTATCCATCCGTATGGCAAAAGAACAGAATCTTTCCCTGAACCCCGCAAAGATATCAGGGGTCTGCGGGAGACTTATGTGTTGTCTTCGTAATGAGCAGGAAACATACGAATATCTGAATAAAAAACTTCCGGGAACCGGGGACTATGTTACGGCGCCGGACGGGACCAGAGGAGTAGTCGAGTCCGTGAACGTTCTGCGACAAAAGGTCAGGATAATCGTCGAGGAAGGCGATGAGAAAGAGATAAGGGAATATCCTGTCGAGGAGCTGTACTTTAAGCCCAGAAAAGCAAAAGGACACGGCAAGGGCGGAAAAAAGAACACCAACGAAGAGCCCGGAGACGAGAAGGAGCTGAAAGAGCTGGAAAACCTGGAAGAAAAAGAAGGATCCGGGTCCAAGCTGAATGAATAAAGCTTCGTTCCTTAAAGAGGGGGAGAGGCTGGATGATCTGCAAAGAAACGGACTGTTTATCATCCAGCATCCCGAAAAATTCTGTTTCGGGATGGACGCGGTGTTATTATCGGGATTCGCCGCAGAACATGCATCTGCGTCATGTGACAGTGTACTGGATCTATGTACCGGAAACGGGATAATACCGATCCTGCTCTCAGCCAAAACAACGGCCAGTCATATAATCGGCATGGAAATACAGGCCGATATAGCAGATATGGCTGTCAGAAGTGTAGAGATGAATTCTCTCGGGGACAGATTGAAAATATTGACATGTGATATAAAAGAGGCAGCAGATCATGCGGATGCGGCCTCTTTTGATATGATCACCGTAAATCCCCCTTATTTTAAGGTTGGTCATGGGATTATAAATCCGGAAGATACGAAAACGATATCCAGACATGAGGTGGCCTGTACTTTGAAGGATGTGCTAAAAACAGCATGTACAATGCTCATCCCGGGCGGATATTTTTACATGGTGCATAAACCTCATCGGCTTGGCGATATAATATATCAGATGAGGGAAGAAGGGATCGAGCCCAAAAGACTGAAGACAGTGCACCCGGATCTTCGGTCGGAGCCGTCAATGGTGCTTGTTGAGGGACGAAAAGGAGCTGCGGCGGAGCTTCGCATCGAAGCACCACTTATCATATACGGTCCCGACGGCCGATACACAGAGGAAATGTACACGATATATGGATACTAGATCAAATGACAGGGGGAGACTTTATCTGTGTCCTACTCCGATAGGAAATCTCGGTGATATCACCGAAAGGACACTGGAGACCTTAAAAACAGCGGATATCATAGCAGCAGAGGATACAAGGAATACGCTGAAGCTTTTGAATCATTTTGGGATCCGCACACCCCTTACAAGTTATCATGAGCATAATAAATATGACAAAGCGGCAGAACTGGTGGACTCCATGCTTGCCGGTAAAACGGTTGCCTGTGTGACAGATGCGGGAACACCGGCAATATCCGATCCGGGTGAGGTATTGGTCAGGGAGGCGGTAGGATCAGGGATAGACGTCATATCTCTACCGGGGGCCACAGCGTTTGTGACAGCACTTACCGTATCGGGACTTTCATCCCGGAGATTTGTATTTGAGGGTTTTTTACCCAGGGAAAAAAAGGAAAGACGCGCGCTGCTTGAGGAAATAAGGAATGAAAGACGAACCATGATCTTATATGAGGCGCCGCATCATTTAAGAACCACATTATCGGAATTAACCGGGTCATTGGGAGAGGCCCGGCGTATCGCTTTATGCAGGGAGCTGACGAAGCTGCATGAGGAGATCCTGCGGATGACTCTCGGGGAGGCCGTTTCTTATTATAAGGGGACGGAACCAAGGGGAGAGTTTGTTCTTGTGATAGAAGGGCGGCCGGCAGAAGAGATCGAAGAGGAAAAGCGGATCGGGTTTGAGAATATCAGTTTGGAAGAACATGTCAGGCAGTACGAGGCGTTGGGAATTGATCGCAAGGAGGCAATGAAAAAAGTTGCTGTCGAGCGGGGGATCCCTAAAAGAGAGGTCTATAAGTCCTTACTATGATATAATCGATTTAAGGCAATTAATTTTAACAAAGCATAGTGGTTTCGGGAGTATTGTTATGGGCCAGAAATCAACAGATACCAATAAACTATATCACGGTTTTCTAAAAGAGATCTCGGAGGGTCCTGCATCTGTAAGCCGGTTTTTTGAGGCTGTCGGATCGGTCGCTTATTATTATCATATCTATGGTATAGAGGCAGAATATATCGGAGATTTCAGGCTTCCGGAAAGGCAGCGTAATCTGATGCTGTATCAGCGGGAAGAAGGCATGCCCGCAGGAGAGCCGGCAAGCTATACATTTCATCTGGACCAGAAAAAGACGTTGGTCATATATATATATCCTTTAGGGCAGCCGTTTACTGACGATGAAAAAGAACAGCTTGAGATTTATGCTACGGATGCGATGTTTTATCTTGCCAGGCTGAGGCTGGACGATAAGGAATCAAAACATGCAAATCTTTCGCAGACGACAGGGCTGCCGAATGCCTCCGGATATCTTCATGAGATCTCGGAATTGATGAAAAAGGGTATATCCTTAAAAAACTATTGTGCATTCTATTTTAATCTAAAGGGTTTTGGTGATATCAATAAGACCTACGGCAGAGAAAAGGGAGATGATATTCTCTGGCAGTACGCCTCATTTCTGGGGGATTTTATCGGAAATGATGAAGTTCTCGGACATCTTGGCGGTGA
>JAILQK010000224.1 GCA_024699045.1 Lachnospiraceae bacterium
GCATGAAACCGGATAATTTTGACGAATGGCTTAATTATTTTGTGATAGACCACGATATAAGCCCCAATAATGTGATCTATGAAGGCATAGTCGATGGGAAGATGTTGCATGTAACATACCGGGAGCTTTTTGACAAAGTCAGAGAGTTTGGGGGGATGAGAAAAAGGCTGAGGGAGGATTTCAGCGCTGCGGCATATACAGGGGAGTCCATTGACGAGGCTGCGTCAAAGATCGTACGCGAAGAGCTGCTGGAGAACGGTCTTCTTTAAAGCAGCTCGGCAGGATCGATGGACGGATCCGTTGCAACCACGGAATTCTTAAAACGCCTGTCGTGGGTTACATCGTCTCCAAACCAGGCGGGAGGGACAAATGAAGCGGACTCCTCCAATGATTCGAATTCGACCTCGACGATCATCAGAGGGGCAAAGGGTTCTTTGAATATATCGAGTTCCGCTTTAAGTGATGTGCCTTCAAGCGGGATCACATACCTTTTTTTACGGATAACCCTTCCGTCACATTTTGGAAGCATATGCTCGAATGCCTCTTTAGTGATGGGGAGATTATATTCCGGATGTGAGATATCATTGTCGCTTATCCCTTTATAGGTAAGATAATAGACATCGTTTTCCCTGCGGATACGAACAGTGGGGTGCTCATTCAGGTAAGCCTGCTCCATCTCTATGGCTTCATATTCCGAAAGGTCACCGGGGAACCCGGCCACCCTCCATTTTCTTTCTATTTCCATATTATTCATGTCTACACATATCTCCGATTGATTGATATAATACCGTATGTAAACAGGCTGCTTACAAGCCTGGTCTGTTATTTATGATAAAGTAAACGGACGGTTTTAGCAAAGGAGATATAAAAATGAGTAAAAAAATGGCAGTATTTCTTGCGGAAGGGTTTGAAGAAGCAGAAGCGATCGTTCCGATAGACATAGCGCGAAGGGCAGGGATCGAGGTGACAACGGTTTCAATATCAGAAGAAATATATGTGACCGGGAGTCATGATATACAGATCAAAGCAGATGAAGTCCTTTCGGCGGTCGATATATCCGCGTTTGATATGCTGATGCTTCCGGGAGGCATGCCGGGAACGGTGAATCTTGAAGCGTCTGAAGAATTAAAAACGGCGCTGGTTTCCGCAAAAAATGACGGAAAATATCTTGCGGCGATATGTGCGGCACCTCGTATTCTGGGAAATCTCGGATTGCTTGAAAATGAGAGGGCCACGGTATATCCCGGAAACGAAAGCTGCCTTAAGGGCGCTAAGATCGATATGGCGGCAAAGGCCGTGACAAGCGGTCGCATGATCACTTCCCGCGGTATGGGGTGTGCGGTAGAATTCGGGCACGATATAGTTGCGGCGCTGGCCGGTGAGGCGAAGGCAGCCGAGGTCCTGAAGGCTATACAATATAATTGAAACCACGCATCATCTGTGATACAATAGCACATTGGACTGTGCAGGAAACACGGCGACAATCGGAAAGGAATGATTATCAAAATGAGCGTAAAGGTTGAAAAATTAGAGCATAGCATGGCAAAGCTTACTATAGAGCTTCCTGCGGAGAATCTGGAAAAGGCGATCCAGGGGGCATATATAAAGCAGAGAGGCCGCATCGCGATTCCCGGATTCAGAAAGGGGAAGGTTCCCAGAGCGGTCATAGAGAAGATGTACGGGCAGGAAGTTTTTTATGAGGATGCGGCGGAATCCATGATAAACGAGTCTTATCCGGATGCCGTTAAGGAATCGGGAGAGGATATAGTATCAAAACCTGAAATAGCCGTTGTGCAGGTAGAGAAAGGCAAGCCTTTTATCTATACAGCGGAGGTGGCGCTTAAGCCTCCCGTAGAGCTTGGTAAATATAAGGGGATAAAGGTTGAGCCCGTAGATACGGCAGTGACAGAGGAAGAGATCGATGAGCAGATCAAGAGCGAATTGGAAAAGAATTCCCGTCAGATAGATATTACGGACAGGGCGGCAAAAAATGAAGATACGGTTCTTATCGATTATTCCGGAAGTGTCGACGGTGTTAAGTTCGATGGCGGCACGGCAGAGGATCAGAGACTGACGCTGGGCTCACACAGTTTTATAGATAACTTTGAGGAGCAGATAGAAGGGCACAGCATCGGGGATTCGTTTGATGTTAATGTCACATTCCCTGAAGAGTATCATGAGAAGAGTCTTGCCGGAAAGCCTGCAGTCTTTGCAGTTAAGCTTAAGGGGATCACAGAGAAGCAGATCCCGGAGCTTGATGATGATTTCGTTTCGGATGTCTCTGAATTTGATACGGTAGATGAATATAAAGCGGATATAAAGCAGACGCTTGAAGATAAAAAGAAGGCGGCCGCAAGAAGAAAGAAAGAAGATGAGGCAGTAAAGGCGCTGGTCGAGGATTCAAGGATCGAGATCCCTCAGCCTATGATAGATACCGAGGCGGATGAGCTAATCCGTAATTACAGTAATCGTATGAGATCTCAGGGCTTAAGCCTTGAACAGTACATGCAGTATACCGGGATGACGATCGACAAGCTCAAGGATGATATGAAGGATCAGGCAAAACTGAATATCGAGAGCAGGCTTGTGCTGGAAGCGGTAGCGGAGAAAGAGGGGATAACCGTAGCGGATGAGGACATCGAGAAGGAGATACAGGAGATGGCCGATAATTACGGTATGCCTCTGGACAGTATGAAATCACTTATATCCGAGAACGAGAGGAAGTCGATCGATACAGATCTGAGGGTCCGTAAGGCGGTGGATTATATAATAGAAAACAGTAAAGAAGATAAAACAAAGAAGACCGTGAAAGCAGATGATGAGGACGATCTCATAGAGAAGAAGATCCCCAAGCGCAAAAAGAGTAAGGATGATAAGTAGATCATCTGCAAAGTAACGATATCTGGATATACATACGCTCAATCAGGCATAAATACATATGTAAGATCAAGGAGGTTGGAAGATGCTGGTCCCTACCGTCATAGAAACTACTAATCGTGGTGAAAGAGCATACGATATTTATTCAAGGCTTTTAAAAGAAAGGATCATTTTTCTCGGAGACGAGGTGAATGCGCATACAGCCGGTCTTGTTGTGGCGCAGATACTGTTCCTTGAAGCAGAGGATCCCGAAAAAGACATTCATTTTTATATAGATTCCCCCGGCGGATCGGTGACGGACGGACTCGCCATCTATGATACCATGCAGTATGTGAAATGCGATGTTTCAACAATATGCATAGGAATGGCGGCATCCATGGGAGCTTTCCTGCTTGCCGGAGGAGCAAAGGGTAAAAGGATGATCCTTCCCAATGCGGAGGTAATGATCCATCAGCCTTCAGGAGGAACACAGGGACAGGCGACAGAGATCCAGATCGCTGCGGAACATATCGTTCGGACCAAGAAAAAGCTCAACGAGATACTGGCGCAAAATACCGGTAAACCGGTGAAAAAAGTTGCTGAAGATACCGAGCGTGATAACTGGCTTACCGCGGAGGAAGCATTGGAATATGGTCTTGTGGATAAGATAATCGAAAAAAGACCCGAGTCTGAAGAGAAAAAGGATAAAGAATAAAGATGGCGACAAAGATGGGCTTTGGAGAAGATGAGATAAGATGTTCGTTCTGTGGCAAGACACAGAATCAGGTCCGTAAGCTCATTGCCGGACCTAACGGCACTTATATATGCGATGAGTGTGTAGCGATATGCTCGGATATCATTGATGAAGAGGATGAATCCGAGGGAGTCGGGGAGTCATATGACATAAATCTTCTTAAACCGGAAGAGATCAATGATTTTCTGAATGATTATGTTGTAGGACAGGATGAAGCCAAGAAGGTCCTTTCGGTTGCGGTATACAATCATTATAAAAGGATCATGGCGGAGCAGGATGACGGAGTTGAGATCCAAAAGAGCAATATCATGCTTTTGGGACCTACAGGTTCGGGAAAAACTCTTTTAGCCCAGACCCTTGCAAAGATCATCAATGTACCTTTTGCGATCGCAGATGCGACCAGTCTTACTGAAGCCGGTTACGTCGGGGAGGATGTCGAAAATATCCTTTTGAAGCTTATACAGGCTGCTGACTATGATGTCGATCGTGCGCAGCTGGGTATGATATATATTGATGAGATCGACAAGATCGCCAGAAAATCAGAAAATGTCTCCATTACCAGAGATGTATCCGGAGAAGGAGTTCAGCAGGCACTTTTAAAGATAATAGAAGGAACGCTTGCATCAGTTCCTCCGCAGGGCGGACGTAAGCATCCACATCAGGAGATGATCCAGATCGATACGACCAACATACTGTTTATCGTCGGAGGCGCTTTTGAAGGTTTGGACAAGGTAGTAGAGACCAGACTGGATACCAAGTCGATCGGCTTTGCGGCAGAGATCGGCGAAAATAAAGAAAAGACCATGAATGAAGCTCTTCACCATGTACAGCCGGAGGATCTGGTCAAGTACGGAATAATTCCCGAATTCATAGGAAGACTTCCGGTGACGGTGGCCCTTGATAATCTTGACAGGGATGCATTGGTAAGGATACTGACCGAGCCCAAGAACGCGATAATTAAACAGTACCAAAAGCTGCTGGATCTTGACGGAGTTAAACTGACCTTTGATGATGCAGCGGTAGAGGCAATCGCCGATAAAGCCGTGAAACGAAAAACGGGAGCTAGAGGATTGAGGTCGATCATAGAGGAAACCATGATGGATGTGATGTTCAGGGTGCCGTCGGATGAATCCATCAGTGAGATAGTCATAACAAAAGATGCTGTAGAAAACGGTTCGAAGCCGTTGGAAGTAAGATTTGATCAAAAGAAAAAGAAAGTCACCCCGTCATAAGGGTGGCTTTTAGCATTGATATGGTAATAAGAAAAGCAGAATTATCCGACGTAGTCGGAGTTACTACCAAAAAACTTCCGCATACAGGTGTGCCGGAGATCGCATTTGCGGGAAGATCCAATGTGGGCAAGTCCTCATTGATCAATGCGCTTCTTCAGAGGAAAGCGCTGGCCAGGACTTCCTCTACACCCGGAAAGACCCAGACAATGAATTTTTATACCGTAAATGATTCAATGTGTATGGTCGATCTTCCCGGATACGGATATGCTCATGTTAAGACAGAATTCAGAAGATCCTGGGGGCCTATGATAGAAAGATATCTCAGGTCTTCGGAGGATCTGAGAGCAGTATTTCTGCTCATAGATATACGACGTGTGCCGAATGAAGACGATTCGCTTATGTATGAGTGGATAGTCAATGCAGGTTTTACGCCGGTCATAATCGTTACCAAGGCAGATAAGGTAAAAAAATCCCAGACCAAAAAGGCGGTGCTTGATATCAAGAATGCTTTGCGGGTCACCGGAGATACAGATATATTTTTGTTTTCGGCTCTAAACAAGAGCGGCAGAGACGAGATCATGAAAAAAATAGATTATATCATAGATGATAAAGGAGGAGACAATGACAAAGATTGATATTATTTCCGGTTTTCTCGGAGCCGGTAAGACCACACTGATCAAAAAGCTTATCAAGGAATCCTTTTCGGGGCAGAAAGTAGTGCTGATCGAAAACGAATTCGGCGAGATAGGGATCGACGGTGGATTTTTAAAGGAAGCCGGAATAGAGATCACCGAGATGAATTCGGGATGCATATGCTGCTCCCTGGTAGGAGATTTCAAGACCGCATTAAAGAAAGTGATCGAAGAGTATAAACCGGACCGGATCGTCATAGAGCCGTCAGGTGTCGGGAAGCTTTCCGATGTGGCAAAAGCCGTGGAGAGAGTCAATGAAGATGAAGAGGCGGTTGTCATCAATTCCATGGTCACGGTCGTGGACGGAAAGAAAGCCAAAATGTACATGAAGAATTTCGGAGAATTCTTTAATAACCAGATCGAGTCGGCAGGGACCGTAATAGTTTCAAGATCCCAGGATATGTCGCAGGAAAAGCTGGATGATGCGATGGCGCTTATCCGTGAACATAATAAAGAAGCCGTGATAATAACGACCCCTTGGGATGAAATAAAGGGTGATCAGATACTGGAAGCAATGGAAAAGGGACATACGCTGGTGGATTCTTTGATCGAGGAAATGAAAAAACTTCCGGATGAAGAAGAGCATCATCATCATCACCATCATCATCACGATCATGACCATGATCATGAGGAGGAACATCATCATGACCATGATCATGAGGAGGAACATCATCATGACCACGATCATGAGGAGGGGCATCATCATGACCACGATCATGAGGAGGAACATCACCATGACCACGATCATGAGGAGGGGCATCATCACCATGACCACGACCATGAAGAGGGACATCATCACCACCACCACGGGCATCATCACCATGAGGGTGAACTTGATGCGGATGATGTGTTCCAGAGCTGGGGGACGGAGACGGCACACAAGTATGAAAAGAGTGAACTGGAGACTATCCTGAAAAAGCTTGCGGATGAGGAGAGCAGAGAGTTCGGTATAATACTCAGGGCAAAGGGGATGGTTCCGGATCAGTCAGGTCAGTGGCATGAATTTGATCTTACTCCCGGTGAATATGAGATCCGTGAAAGCAGTGCTGACTACACCGGAAGGCTTTGTGTTATCGGATCTGATCTGAATGAGGCAAAAGTTATGGAGTTGTTCGGAGTTAAGTGACCTATGTTTGGCAAGAAGAAAGAGATCCCCATTTATATTTTTACAGGCTTCCTTGAGAGCGGGAAAACAAGTTTTATCGCAGAGACATTAAAAGAGGGACAGTTTAAGGACGGTAACAAGACTCTTTATATCATCTGTGAGGAAGGGGAGGAGGAAATACCCGGTAACGTTCTTAAGGAAAACATGTTCATCCCCTGTGTCATCGAGAATGAGGAGGACGTTACTTTTGATACCTTCATGAAACTGGATATAGATCATTCCCCGGACAGGGTAATGATAGAGTTTAACGGGACCTGGGATCCGGAAAAGGTTATAGAGGCGCTTCCGGAGCACTGGCTTTTGGCCCAGGGAATATGTACTATAGATGCGTCTGATTATGAAGCATATCTGGCAAATATGAAACAGATGATGACCAGACAGTTCACATATGCCGATCTCGTAGTATTCAACAGGTGCGATCCGGATCAGGACCTTCCGATGTTTAAGCGTACTGTCCGGGCTTTGAACCGCAGATCACAGGTTGTTTTCGAGATGAAGGACGGTACCATAAACAATAATGTAAAGGAAGAGCTTCCTTATGACATGAATGCGGAAGTGATAAAGGTTGAAGACGATGACTATGGCATCTGGTATATCGACGTGTTTGACAATCTCGATAAATACGACGGGAAGACCGTCAGATTCAAGGCGATAGTATATAAGCCGAAAAGGAGCCGGGATGATATATTTGTTCCCGGAAGGTTTGCGATGACATGCTGCGAAGCTGACATCCAGTTTGTGGGGTTTCCATGTAAATGGAAGGATGCCAGGGTATTAAAAGACAAGACACCGGTCTATGTTACTGCAAGGGTGGGAAAGACCGCGACGAACGAAGGAATGGCTCCCGTACTGTATGCCGATTCGGTGGAGATAACGGATCCTCCGGAGGAGGAAGTCGTTTATTTCCAGTGAGTCTGTCAGATCATACCCCCATCCATCGCGATTATCTGGCCGGTGAGATATACCGGCATCTTTGACAGGAGGATAACGGCTTCCGCGACTTCATCAGGGGATACCATTCTGCCTGCGGGGATCTGTTCAATGAGCTCTGACCGTTCTTGTTCGGAAAGCCTGCTGTTCATATCGGTATCTACTACACCCGGAGCGAGTGCGTTCACGGCGATCCCGGAGGGGGCAAATTCCTTGGCCAGAGCTTTCGTGAAAGCGTTTACGCCGCCTTTTGATGCTGAATATGCGGATTCACAGGCACCACCGTAAAGCCCCCATATAGATGAGATGTTTATTATCCGGCCGCTGTGGCGGGGGATCATTTTCTTTGCCGCGAAGTAAGAAGTGTTGTAGACAGCGGTCAGATTGGTCGTTAAAATATCATTCCACTTTTCGGGAGAAATATCCTGGATCACGTCAAAGTGTGCGATGCCGGCATTGTTTATCACAAGATCCGGCGCGCCGATATCTTTGAAAACTTCTTCTATAAATGTAAGATCGCCGACATCACCGGTATAGTGTTTGCCCGGAAGGTCTGACATTAGATCAGAACGGTTCCTACATATTAAATACAGTTCATATTCGTCAGCCAGTTTTAATGCAATGGAGCGGCCGATGCCTCTGGAGGCTCCGGTAACCAAAACTTTTTTCATGGATTTTTCTCCTAAAATAAAAAATCACTTCAATTTGGTTTACCATATTTAAGGTGTTATGTCAACGAACAGACTATATATTGTGGTTTCCGGGGCTAAATGTTACGATAATTAACAATTGCAAACCCTTATTTTATGGGTTTTTAAAGTTGACAAGAGTTAAAATAGATGTTATATTCTTGCACGGAATTTAACATTCTTGTAACAAAAAGGATTTTATATATGAAGAGAGCATTTAAGAAAATAATATGTGCAGGTTTGGTAGCAACACTGCTTACGACGGGATCTACGACAGCTATGGCGGCAGATTCCACGTCTTCTGTATTTCCGGCAGCCGGTAATTCCAAGGCGCTCGGAGAGGGTGTTTCCGTAACTAATATTAAAGCGGAGAAGATCAAGACCGACAGGGGAGGAAAAAAGAATGAGCCGACGATCAAGGAGCTGAACTCCGATGCGGTCGTTGATTCAGTCCTTTCAAAGGCCGGCGGAAGTATTAATGTATCGTCAAAAACTTATTCTTCAAGCACATCTTCGACTAAAAGTTCTACAAGCAAGTCATCATCTACGGTTGATGTTACCAATGTATCTACCGGTACGGAAACCACCGAGGAATCTACAATAACAAAAACGGCATCGTCTGAACCCGAACTGCTTACGGTGGGCGGAGGCTCCACAGGTTCTTCTGTAGATGTAAGAGCGATGACGCCCGTTGCTTCGTCCGAGTCTGAGAATTCCGGGCAGGATTCAGCTTCTTCCAACGAAGCGGATCCTAAAGAGGAGGCAGCTTCCGAAGAAGGTGGTTCGGATGTTGAACTGGCGGATGTTTACACCGGAAAAGGCTATTCCGAAGAGGAGGAAGATTTTACCAATATGGTCATCGCACAGGTTGATGACTATGTCAATGTAAGAGCTGAGGCTTCAGAGGAAAGCGAGATCGTCGGTAAGCTCTATAACAATTCGGCAGGTGACCTGCTTGAAGATGATGGAGACTGGTACAAGATCGAGTCCGGAAGCTGTACCGGATATGTAAAAGCTGAATATTGTGTTACCGGAGATAAGGCTCAGGAACTGGCAAAGAAGGTCGGGATACGGCTTGCCAGAGTTACGACTACTACACTGTATGTCAGAAGTGAGCCCACAAGAGATTCGGAAGTCATAGGTATGGTGCCTATCGAAGATGAACTTCAGGTTCTTACCGAGATGCCCGGATGGGTTAAGGTATCTATAGAAGAAGGTGACGGATTTGTTTCCGATGAGTATGTAACGCTTCATACAGAGTTTGTTAAGGCTGAATCTAAGGAAGAAGAGGAAGCAAGACTGAAGCGTGAGGAAGAAGCAAGAGAAGCTGCAAGAAAGGCTGCTGCAGCGGCTCAGAAGAAATCTTCGAAGAGCGGCAAGTCGTCCGGTTCAAGCGAGTCGGGAGGATCAGGATACTCAGTTTCAGGATCCGGAACCGGATCGTCGGTTGCAAACTATGCACTGCAGTTTGTCGGCAACCCTTATGTATACGGTGGATCGTCTCTGACAAACGGTACGGACTGCTCAGGATTTGTAATGAGTGTCTACAGGAACTTCGGTGTATCACTTCCGCACAGTTCCGGTGCCGACAGGAGCGTAGGATATGCGGTGAGCGGCGGATTATCAGCGGCACAGCCCGGAGACATCGTCTGCTACTCAGGACACGTCGGAATCTACATCGGAGGCGGACAGATCGTACATGCTTCGACTGCAAGTACAGGTATCAAGGTCTCGAATGCAGGATACAGAAATGTACTGGCAGTAAGGAGAATATTCTAAAGAGGGATATTCGGAATGATCCGGAGAGATCATCAACAGAACACGGAACCATGATAGGGGATTTTGAGAGCTGTCGCGAAATAGCGGCAGCTCTTCCTAATCAAGGCGAAGTCTGATATACTGTAGTCACTTCCAACACTTATTAATACATCAGGAGGGAATACAAATGAAATTTGTAATAGTGGGAAAGAATATAGACGTAACCCCCGGGCTTAAGGCCAATGTCGAGGAGAAGATCGGAAAACTGGAAAAGTACTTTTCTCCGGACACGGAAGTACATGTAACCCTTTCGGTAGAGAAAGAACGTCATAAGATAGAGGTTACCATTCCGGTGAAGGGGAGCATAATCAGATCGGAGCAGGTAAGCAATGATATGTATATCTCCATAGATCTTGTTGAGGAGATAATAGAGCGCCAGTTAAAGAAGTATAAGAATAAAATAATCGACAAAGAGCAGGCCACCGAATCGTTCAAAAAGGAATATATCGAGAGAGATTATCAGGATGAAGATGAGATCAAGATAGTGCGTACAAAACAGTTTGATATGAAGCCGATGTATCCGGAGGATGCGTGTGTACAGATGGAGCTTTTGGGGCATAATTTCTTTGTGTTTAACAATGCTGAGACAAATGAGGTCAACGTGGTCTACAAGCGGAAGGCCAATACATATGGTCTTATCGAGCCGGAGATCTGAAAGGGATAAATGAGTGGGGACGCAGAAGCGTCCCCTTTTTATATATTGCTTTCGACTGCTTTATATTTGCGGGAATACATTGTAAAACCAAATCTCGTGTGATAAACTATTACAGCAATTCTACATAAATCATGTGTTTTACTAAGGAGGTATTGAATGTCTAAAAAGATCGTCTTGGCCGGTGCTTGTCGTACAGCTATCGGTACAATGGGAGGCACGTTGTCTACCACACCTGCTTCAAAATTAGGTTCAATAGTAATAAAAGAGGCTCTATCTAGAGCGGGAGTTGCTGCCGATAAGGTTGATCAGGTATATATGGGCTGTGTCATCCAGGCAGGACTCGGACAGAATGTTGCGCGTCAGGCCTCCATCGGAGCCGGCTTACCTGTTGAGACTCCTGCGGTGACCGTAAACGTTGTCTGCGGTTCCGGACTTAACTGCGTGAATATGGCTGCACAGATGATACAGGCAGGTGATGCCGATATAGTTGTCGCCGGAGGTATGGAGAACATGTCGATGGCTCCTTTTGCGATACCGAACGGCAGATACGGATACAGGATGCTGAGACCCGATCAGAGCCAGGGGGCATTGGTAGATACCATGATAAAGGATGCCCTTTGGGATGCATTCAATGATTATCATATGATCACCACGGCTGACAATATAGCCAGACAGTGGAATCTTACCAGAGAGGAGCTTGACGAGTTTGCGCTTAAGAGCCAGCAGAAGGCATGCGCAGCTATAGAGAGCGGTGCTTTCAAGGATGAGATTGTTCCCGTGGAAGTTAAGAAGAAGAAAGAAATCCTCTCATTTGATACGGATGAGGGACCCAGAGCCGGTTCTACGATAGAAGGACTTGCAAAATTAAGACCTATCAATCCCGATGGCTTCGTTACTGCAGGAAATGCTTCGGGTATCAATGACGGAGCAGCGGCTGTCGTAGTGATGAGTGAAGAGAAGGCGAAAGAGCTTGGCGTTAAGCCTATGGCTGAATTTGTGACAGGCGCACTTGCCGGAGTGGACCCTTCGATAATGGGAATAGGTCCGGTAGCTGCCACAAGAAAAGCAATGGCCAAGGTAGACATGAAGATCGAAGATTTTGATATTTATGAAGCTAACGAGGCGTTTGCCGCTCAGTCGGTGGCCGTAGGAAAAGACCTCGGATTTGATCTTTCAAAGCTTAATCTGAACGGCGGCGCTATAGCGCTTGGTCATCCGGTAGGCGCATCCGGTGCGCGTATCCTTGTGACACTCCTTTACAACATGAAGAGGACAGGTGCAAAGACCGGTCTCGCCACTCTTTGTATAGGCGGAGGCATGGGCTGCGCTACGATCGTAAAGGCAATATGATAACAGTGAGGAGACGAGACGCATGGGATTTGTAGATTATGAAGTAAAAGAGAATTACGCGATAATAACAATTAATCGGGAAAAGGCAATGAATGCCTTGAATTCAGAGGTTCTGGATGATCTGGAAAAGGTCGTTGACTCAATTGACTCTGATGTCGTCAGAGCCGTTATCATCACCGGAGCCGGGGAGAAATCCTTTGTTGCCGGAGCAGACATTGGAGAGATGAGCACACTCACCAAGGCAGAAGGGGAATCTTTCGGAAAGAAGGGGAATGATATCTTCCGGAAGATCGAGACAAGCCCGATACCTTTTATTGCTGCTGTTAACGGATTTGCGCTCGGCGGCGGATGTGAGATATCCATGAGCTGCGACATCAGGATCGCATCGGACAATGCACTGTTTGGACAGCCTGAAGTCGGATTGGGAATAACTCCCGGTTTCGGCGGTACACAGAGACTTGCCAGGATCGTTGGTCCCGGAATGGCAAAGCAGCTCATATATACAGCACGCAATATCAAGGCGGATGAAGCGCTTCGCATAGGTCTTGTGAATGCGGTTTATCCTGCCGAGGAACTTATGGCGGAGGCAGAGAAGCTTGCTTCGACTATCGCAGGTAATGCGCCTATAGCGGTCCGGGCTTGTAAAAAAGCCATTAACGATGGTCTGGATCTGCCTATGGACGAAGCGATCGCCCTTGAAGAGAAGCTTTTCGGTTCATGCTTTGAATCCGAGGATCAGAGAGAGGGAATGGCAAATTTCCTTCGTAAAAAGGACGATCCCGCGAAGGTAAAGCATGTCAGCTTTAAGAACAGGTAAAACAAAAAGCCGGACAGGATCCTGGATCCGGAATGGGATAAATAATAATCATAAGGAGGAACGATAATGAAGGTAGCAGTCATCGGCGCCGGAACAATGGGGCAGGGTATCGCAAAGGCATTTGCGCAGTGTGATGATTTTGACAAGGTGTATCTTTGCGACATCAAGACAGAGTTTGCGGAGGGCGGACTCGCAAAGATCAAAAAGGGATATGAGAAGCTTGTCTCAAAGGGCAAGATGGAACAGTCCGCAGTAGACGGGTATCTTGCAAAATTTGAAACCGGCCTTAATTCGATCGCGAAAGATCCCGATCTTGTAGTTGAAGCGGCGCTTGAGGTAATGCAGATAAAGCAGGATTGTTTTAAGGATCTCATGGAGAATGTGGTAAAGAATGAGAATTGCATTTTTGCGTCAAACACATCATCCCTTTCCATTACAGAGATAGGAGCGGGCCTTCCCAAGCCTATCATCGGAATGCATTTCTTCAATCCTGCGGACAGGATGAAGCTGGTAGAAGTGATCGCAGGCGCAAATACTCCTGCGGATATGATAGATAAGGTAAATGAGATCTCGAAGAAACTTGACAAGACTCCCGTTCAGGTCAATGAGGCTCCCGGATTCGTTGTAAACAGGATCCTTATCCCGCTTATCAACGAGGGTATATTTGTTTATTCAGAGGGAATATCCGATATCGAAGGCATTGATAACGCGATGAAGCTGGGCTGCAATCATCCCATGGGACCGTTGGAGCTTGGTGATTACGTTGGTCTGGACATAGTTCTCGCCATCATGGAGACGCTTTACAACGAGACAGGAGATTCCAAATATCGTCCGGCTCCGCTGCTCAAGAAGATGGTAAGGGGTAAAAAGCTTGGCGTAAAGACAGGAATAGGTTTTTACAACTATGCGGACGGCGGCAAGGTACCGACCGACAGATAATAAAGACTTTTACCTGAAACGGGTTAAAAAGATAAGAGAAACGAAATAGTAATGGAGGAACAAAGATCATGGATTTTACTTTACCAAAAGAACATGAGATGGCGAGACAGCTATTTAAGGATTTCGCCGAGAACGAAGTAAAGCCGCTTGCACAGGAAGTTGACCAGGAGCACAGGTTTCCCAGAGAGACTGTAGAAAAGATGGCTAAGTACGGGTTCATGGGCATACCCGTTCCCAAGGAATATGGCGGACAGGGATGCGACACTCTTACTTATGCAATGTGCGTAGAGGAGCTTTCAAAGGTGTGCGGTACTACCGGCGTTATCGTATCGGCTCATACATCGCTTTGTGTGGATCCGATCCTTACCTTTGGAACGGAGGAGCAGAAGCAAAAGTATGTCGTGCCTCTTGCAAAGGGTGAAAAGCTTGGCGCCTTCGGTCTTACCGAGCCCGGAGCAGGAACAGATGCGCAGGGACAGCAGACCAAGGCTGTGCTTGACGGAGACGAGTGGGTGCTCAACGGTTCCAAGTGCTTTATCACAAACGGAAAGGAAGCAGATATCTATGTCATATTTGCGGTTACCGGAAAGATTGAGAAGCGCGGCCGTATGATGAAAGAAATCTCTGCTTTTATCGTCGAAAAGGGTACTCCCGGATTTACCTTCGGAACGAAGGAGAATAAGATGGGTATCTGCGGATCGGCTACTTATGAGCTTATATTTACCGACTGCCGTATTCCCAAGGACAATCTCCTCGGAAAGCAGGGCAAGGGCTTCAATATAGCAATGCATACCCTTGACGGCGGACGTATCGGTATAGCGGCTCAGGCTCTCGGACTTGCGGGAGGAGCACTTGAGACTACGATAAACTATGTCAAAGAGAGGAAGCAGTTCGGCAAAGCGATCGGTAATTTCCAGAACACTCAGTTCCAGCTTGCCGATATGGCTACAAAGGTTGAGGCTGCAAGACTTCTGGTATATCGCGCAGCAAGGAAAAAGGATGAATACAAGAAGGATCCCAAGGTTTCATATTCTGTAGAAGCGGCTCAGGCAAAGCTCTGCGCGGCTGAGGTTGCCATGGAGGTCACTACGAAGGCTGTACAGCTTCATGGTGGATACGGATATATCAAGGAATATGATGTTGAGAGAATGATGCGTGATGCCAAGATCACAGAGATCTATGAAGGAACCAGCGAGGTTCAGAGAATGGTCATCTCTGCGGCTCTGCTCAAGTGAATATAAAGTAAAGGAGTGTAGATACAATGAAAGTTATCGTATGTATAAAGCAGGTACCTGACACAAAGGGCGGAGTAAAGTTCAACCCCGACGGTACTCTGGACAGAGGTGCGATGCTTGCCATCATGAATCCGGATGATAAGGCAGGACTTGAGGCGGCTCTCAGATTAAAGGATCAGTACGGCGCAGAGGTAACTGTGCTCACAATGGGTCTTCCCAAAGCATCGGATGTCCTTCGTGAGGCTCTTGCGATGGGTGCGGACAAGGGAATACTTGTAACAGACAGAGTGCTCGGAGGAGCTGATACATGGGCTACCTCGACCACTATCGCAGGCGCGGTAAGGAATCTGGATTATGATCTTATCATAACGGGACGTCAGGCTATCGACGGAGATACGGCACAGGTCGGTCCTCAGATCGCAGAGCATTTGGGGATCCCGGTAATATCCTATGCACAGGAGATAAAGATCGATGGGGACAAGGTTATCGTAAGAAGGCAGTATGATGACAGATATCATATGCTTGAGGTAAAGATGCCCTGTCTTATAACGGCTCTTTCGGAACTCAACGATCCCAGATATATGACACCCGGCGGTATCTTTGATGCGGTCAATGCAGAGATCACAACCTGGGGCAGAGCGGATCTTAAGGATGTCGATGATGCGAATATAGGTCTGGCAGGATCGCCGACAAAGATCGCGAAAGCTTCCGACAAGGTAAGGAAGGGTGCCGGGGAAAAAGTTGTTCCCGATACACCGGAGGATGCTGTCAAATATATCATCGGCAAGCTTGACGAAAAGCACGTTATATGATCTGTTATCAACGGATCAGAACAGGAAAGATTACGGAGGATAAAGATGCAGAATTTAGATGAATATAAAGGTGTATTCGTATTCGCTCAGCAGGTAGACAATGAGGTGAGCGGGATCGCATACGAACTTCTTGGAAAGGCAAAGGATCTGGCGGAGCCTCTTAACGCTCAGGTTACGGCAGTGCTCATCGGATCAAATGTAAAAAACCTTTGTGACAAGCTTGCGGAATACGGCGCAGACAGAGTGATAGTAGTTGATGATCCTGAGCTTAAAGAGTACAGGACCGAGCCTTATGCCCATGCTCTTTCGTCAGTCATTAACGAGTATAAGCCGGAGATAATGCTTGTAGGAGCCACAGCTATAGGGCGTGACCTCGGACCTACCGTATCAGCGAGAGTCGCTACGGGACTTACGGCTGACTGTACGGTCCTTAATATCGGAGATTTTCCTTTGGAACCCATACCCGGCAAGGAATCGGAGCAGAAGCACAATCAGCTGCTCATGACCCGTCCGGCATTTGGCGGAAATACTATCGCAACGATCGCATGCCCCAACAATCGTCCTCAGATGGCTACGGTTCGTCCCGGTGTCATGCAGAAGATCGATCCGATAAAGGGAGCAAAGGCAGAGATCATCGAGTACAATCCCGGGTTTACACCTAATAACAAGTATGTTGAGATAAAAGAAGTTGTAAAAGCCGTATCCGACATAAAGGACATCATGGATGCAAAGATCCTTGTTTCCGGCGGACGCGGCGTAGGTTCTCCCGAGAACTTCAAGATCCTTGAGGAGCTTGCGGCTGCTATCGGCGGACAGGTCAGCTGCTCTCGTGCAGTCGTTGATTCCGGATGGAAGCCGAAGGAGCTTCAGGTAGGACAGACCGGAAAGACTGTAAGACCCAACGTGTATTTTGCTATCGGTATCTCCGGCGCGATCCAGCATGTAGCCGGTATGGAGGAGTCCGATATCATAGTCGCGATCAACAAGGATGAGGATGCGCCTATCTTTGATGTGGCGGATTACGGTGTGGTCGGAGATCTTAACAAGATCGTGCCGGAACTCACAAAGCAGATCCTTGCCGCAAAAGCTGCAAAAGCTTCATAAAGAGGATCGCAAAAGAGTAAGATCATTAAAAAGTCAGACCGGGTGTGTGCATGCAGGGCATACACCCGGTTTTGTCATACGGTTTTGTCACACATCGTACGATTATTGCATGATACAGGCATAAATGATAAAATATATGCTCACCCCTCATCTGAGGCGCCGGCTGTCACGGACCTACATTTATTGACCCGGGCTTTAGGCGGGGATATCAGTATGCATAAAAGGAGAAGGGACATGAGTAAAAATTTCAGTGATCTGCTGAACAAAGTAAACGAATTTCCGACTAAAAAGCTGTCGGTAGCAGCGGCAAACGATGACGAGGTCATCGAGGCGGTAGCCCTCGCGCATGAGAGAAAGATAGCCGATTCGATCCTTGTCGGAGATAAGACTAAGATAGAGAGTATATGCGGTGATCTAAAAGTAGATCCGTCAATATTTGAGATAATCGATATCAAGGATCCTATAGAGGCGGCTCATGAGGCAGTGAAGATCGTACATAACGGCGACGCTGATATGTACATGAAGGGCTTGCTTTCCACGAAGGATTTCCTCAAATCGATACTGGATAAAGAGGTCGGACTCCGTACCGACAGACTGCTTTCGCATGTCTGTGTATTTGAGATCAAGGGGATCCCGCAGCTGTTATTCCTTGCTGATGTGGCATTCCTTCCTTATCCTACGCTCGAGCAGAAGGTAGGGATCATAGAGAATACCGTTGAGATCTGCAATGCCTGCGGCATTGATATGCCTAAGGTTGCTCCCGTTGCGGCAGTAGAAGTCGTAAACGAAAAAATGCCCGCTACCGTAGAGGCGGCAGAGCTTACCAAAATGAACAACGAAGGAAAAATAAAGGGGTGTATAGTTGACGGACCTCTGTCAGTGGATCTTGCGATCTACCCCGAAGCGGCAAAGCATAAAAATGCAGAGGACAGAAAGATCGTCGGCGATGCGGATGTGATCCTGTTCCCTGATATCCATGCAGGTAACATCGCTTATAAATTTATAGTTCATACTACCGAGTTTAAGAATGCATGTATCCTTACCGGAACCAAGGCGCCTGCGATCCTTACGTCAAGATCTGATTCGGCAGAGACCAAGGTTAACTCAATAGCACTTGCGGCGGTGACTGCAGCACATCAGAGCAGATAAAGAAAAAAGAAGGAGGCATAAACGAAATGGCAATAAGATCACTTATAATCAATCCGGGAAGCACATCAACAAAAATAGCGGTGTTTGAAGATGAGCAGATGCTCTTTGATAAGACACTGCGTCATTCTGTAGAAGAGATCTCGAAATACGATACGATATTCGATCAAAAGCAGTTCAGAAAAGATATAATAATGGAATGCCTCAAGGAACAGGATTTTGATATCAAGACCCTTGATATGGTAGTAGGAAGAGGTGGTCTTGTGAAGCCTATCCCGGGCGGAACTTACAAGGTAAGTGATGCGCTTATAGAGGATCTGAAGATAGGTCCTCAGGGACAGCATGCTTCCAACCTCGGGGGGGTGCTGGCTCGCGAGATAGCGGATGAGATAGGGAAACCTTCCTTTATCGTTGATCCGGTCGCAGTCGATGAGCTCGAGCCTGTGGCAAGAATTTCGGGTATCCCCGAGATCCAGAGGAATTCCATCTTCCATCCCTTAAATCAGAAGGCGATGGCAAGACGTTACGCTAAAGAGAACGGTAAGAAGTACGAAGAGATCAATGTGATAGTTGCACATATGGGCGGAGGGATCTCTGTCGGCGCTCATCGCAAGGGAAGAGTCGTTGATGTAAGCAACGCCCTTGAAGGTGACGGCACATTCTCGCCTGAAAGAGCCGGAGGTCTTCCGGTTGGGCCTTTGGTAAGGCTTTGTTATTCAGGCAAATATACAGAGAAGGAAATGTATAAAAAGCTTGTCGGCGGAGGCGGATTTACCGCATATCTTGGGTCGAACGACATGGTAGAGATCACAAAGAAGGCAGAGACTGATGAGCAGGCAAAGCTCATAGTGGATGCTTTTGTTTACCAGGTCTCCAAAGATATAGGCGCAAGGGCAACGGTGCTTGAAGGTAAGGTGGATGCTATAATCCTTACCGGTGGCATAGCATACGGAAAAGGCGTCACGGATGCCATTGCAAAGAGGGTCGACTGGATAGCGCCTGTAGTAGTATATCCCGGTGAGGATGAGCTTCTTGCTCTGGCACAGGGAGGACTCAGGGTGCTTAACGGAGAGGAAGAAGCAAAGGATTACTGATATGGGCATCGTAGATAAGATCTTCGGAACTCACAGTGAGAGAGAACTGAAGAGGATAATGCCGATAGTTGAGCGTATCGAGGGACTGAAGCCTCAGATGGAGGCGCTTTCCGACGAGGAGCTGCGCGGTAACACCAAAAAGTTTAAGGACAGGCTTTCGGCCGGGGAAAGTCTCGACGATATCCTGCCTGAGGCTTTTGCGACCGTAAGGGAAGCATCAAGAAGGGTGCTCTCGATGGAGCACTTCAGGGTACAGCTGATCGGAGGAGTTATACTGCATCAGGGACGTATCGCTGAGATGCGTACTGGTGAAGGAAAAACCCTTGTCTGTACATTGCCGGCTTACCTGAATGCCCTGGAAGGCCGGGGGGTGGAAGTCGTTACGGTCAATGATTACCTCGCGAAGCGTGATGCGGAGTGGATGGGACAGATCCATGAGTTCCTGGGACTTACGGTCGGAGTCGTACTTAACGGGATGACTCAGCAGGAACGACAGGAAGCCTATGGATGCGATATCACATATGTCACAAACAACGAGTTGGGATTCGACTATCTTCGTGACAATATGGCCATATACAAGAAACAGCTGGTGTTGAGAGAGCTGCATTTCTGCATCATAGACGAGGTTGACTCTGTGCTGATAGATGAAGCGAGAACACCGCTCATCATATCAGGGCAGTCAGGAAAATCGACGGCGATATACCAGCTTTGCGATCAGCTTGCCAGACAGATGCAACGGGGCGAAGCGTCCTCCGAGGAGCTTTCAAAGATGGACGCCATCATGGGAGTCGAGATAGAGGAGACCGGAGATTTTATCGTCAATGAGAAAGACAATCTGGTCAACCTTACGGCGGAAGGTGTACACAAGGTCGAGCAGTATTTTCATATAGATAACTTTGCAGATCCGGATAATCTGGAGATCCAGCACTGTATAATACTTGCGCTCAGAGCCCATAACCTGATGCATCGCGATAAAGACTATGTGGTCAAGGATGATCAGGTGCTCATAGTTGATGAGTTCACCGGACGAATAATGCCCGGAAGACGGTATTCAGATGGTCTTCATCAGGCGATAGAGGCGAAGGAAAAGGTCAAGGTAAAAAGAGAATCGAAAACACTTGCGACCATCACATTTCAGAACTTCTTTAACAAATTTGATAAAAAGTGCGGGATGACAGGTACGGCACTGACCGAGGAAAAAGAATTCCGTGAGATCTATGGGATGGATGTGGTGACGATACCTACAAACAAGCCCATAGCCAGAGACGATATGCAGGATGCCGTATTTAAGACCAAGAAGGAAAAATATAAGGCTATCTGCGATGAGGTTGAGCGGGCGCACAAAGCGGGTCAGCCTATTCTTGTCGGAACGATCAATATCGATACGTCGGAGCTCTTGTCCGGACTTTTGAGGAAAAGGGGAATACAGCATAACGTATTGAATGCCAAGTTCCATGAGCAGGAGGCTGAGATAATAGCGGAAGCAGGTCATCACGGATCGGTCACGATCGCTACCAATATGGCGGGACGTGGTACTGATATTAAGCTTGATGATGAGGCGCTTGCGGCGGGAGGTCTGTATGTGATCGGTTCCGAGAGACACGAGGCAAGACGTATCGACAATCAGCTGCGCGGACGTTCCGGACGTCAGGGAGATCCCGGAGTATCCAGATTTTATATCTCGCTTGAGGATGATCTGATGAGACTTTTTGGTTCAGACAGACTCATGGCGGCATTTGAGACGCTGCAGGTACCCGAGGGAGAGCAGATAGAGCATAAGATGCTCTCGAGCGCGATAGAGAGGGCGCAGAGAAAGATCGAGGAGAATAACTACGGTATCAGGAAAAACCTTTTGGAATATGATGCAGTCAATAACGAACAGCGTGAGCGGATCTATGAAGAGCGCCGCCGCGTACTTGACGGCGAGAGTATGAGGGATGCCATCTATAAGATGATAACCGACACCGTAGACGGAGCCGTGGATACATGCGTGGGAGAGGATTCGGGATCCGATGAGTGGGATATGAGAGAGCTGAATCAGATACTGCTTCCCACTATTCCGATAGAGCCCGTAAAGACTCCCGATGTCAGGGATATGAAACGTAAAGACGAATTAAAGCAGTACCTTAAGACCAAGGCGGTGAAACTTTATGAGGATAAGGAAGCGGAGTTTCCGGATTCGGAGGCGATCAGAGAAGTTGAGCGTGTTATCCTTCTGAAGGTGATCGACCGTAAATGGATGGATCATATCGATGATATGGATCAGCTGCGGCAGGGTATAGGCCTGCAGGCATATGGACAGCGGGATCCTGTCGTAGAGTATAAGATGACGGGATATGATATGTTCAACGATATGATCGATGCCATCCAGGCGGAAACGGTAAAGACCCTTTTCCACATCAGGGTTGAAGAGAAGGTCGAGCGCGAGCAGGTTGCGAAAGTTACCGGGACAAATAAAGATGACACGGCGAAGCATGCTCCCAAGACAAGGTCTGACAAAAAGATATATCCTAACGATCCCTGTCCCTGCGGTTCCGGGATCAAATACAAGAACTGTCACGGCAGAGGCGTGGTTTAATAAGAGAAATGGTAGAATTAGATAATCTTAAGATAGAGATAAAAGAATATGAAGGACCGCTTGCCGAGCTTAAGGCCTCATTGGATCTTGAAAGCAAGGCAAACCGGATAGCCGAGCTTGAAAGACTTATGGAGGAGCCGGGCTTTTGGGATGATCCTCAAAAGAGCCAGAAGGATTCACAGCTTTTGGGAGACCTGCGAAACGATGTCAAGGGCTATGAGGGGCTTGAGACTAAATACACGGATATGCTCGATCTTATCGATATGGCAAATGATGAGAACGATGAATCGATGATATCCGAGATCAAAGCGGATTTTGAAAGTTTTCAGCAAAGCTATGACGAGATGAAAACGGCGACTTTGCTTTCGGAGAAATATGATGACGCAAATGCCATCATCAATATCAATGCCGGAGCCGGGGGTACCGAATCCTGTGACTGGGCATCAATGCTATACCGGATGTACAGCAAATGGGCTGACAGGCACGGTTATAAGATCGAGGAGCTGGATATGCTTCCGGGTGATGAAGCCGGGATAAAATCGGTCGAATTCCAGGTGAACGGGCTCAATGCATACGGATTTCTCAAGTCCGAAAAAGGGGTACACAGACTGGTCAGGATCTCGCCCTTCAATGCTCAGGGAAAGAGGCAGACATCTTTTGTTTCAGTCGACGTTATGCCGGATATAGAAGAAGATATAGATATCGATATCAAGCCTGATGACATCAGAGTGGATACATACAGATCATCGGGAGCGGGTGGACAGCATATAAACAAGACTTCATCCGCGATCAGGATAACGCATTTTCCTACAGGGATAGTGGTGACCTGTCAGAACGAGCGCAGTCAGTTTCAAAATAAAGATAAGGCAATGCAGATCCTCAAGTCCAAACTTTTTATGCTGGCGAAGGAGAACAACGCCGAGAAGCTTTCGGAGATAAGGGGTGAGGTAAAGGATAATGCCTGGGGTTCACAGATCAGATCTTATTTTCTCCAGCCGTACCAGCTTGTTAAGGATCTCAGAACGGATTGTGAGATAGCACAGGCGGATTCGGTGCTTGACGGGAATATAGATCCCTTTATAAATGCATATTTGAAATGGATGGCGACTAAGAAGAAAGAGGAAAGCGACAGATTATGATCAAGGCAGCGATTCTTGGATACGGGACAGTAGGCAGCGGAGTATATAATGTACTTCATTCAAACCGACGACTTGTAAATGAAAGAGCCGGCAGGGAGATAGAGGTGAAGTATGTGCTTGACCTGAGAGATTTTCCCGGAGATCCGGTGGAGAAACATCTGGTCCATGACTTTGAAGAGATCATCAACGATCCTGAAGTGAAGATAGTGGTCGAGGTAATGGGCGGGCTCCATCCTGCTTTTGAGTTCACAAAAAGGAGTCTTGAAGAAGGGAAAAATGTCTGCACCTCCAATAAAGAGCTTGTAGCCGAGCATGGACTTGAGCTGATGAAGATCGCAAGGGAGAATGACGTTAACTATTTCTTTGAAGCCAGCTGCGGCGGCGGGATACCGATAATCCGCGCATTGAATGACTGTCTTACGGCAGACGATATAGATACCATCACGGGTATACTCAATGGCACGACGAATTTTATCCTTACGGAGATGACCGAGAATGGGACAAGCTTCAGCAAAGTGCTTAAAGAGGCCCAGAAAAACGGATTTGCGGAAAGGGATCCCAGCGCAGACATAGATGCACTAGATCCGGCTCGGAAGATAGCGATACTGGCGTCTATTGTTTTTGGAAGCTCCGTTGATTACAAGGATATCTATACCGAAGGTATCAGAAAGATCACGGCAGAGGATATAAAGTATGCATCTGCTTTGGGTTATTCGATAAAGCTTCTGGCTGAGGCAAAAAAGACCGAATACGGCGTGAGGGCATATGTTGCTCCTTTTCTGGTGGATCCGATGCATCCGCTTTATTCGATAAACGGAGTCATGAATGCGGTATATGTCCACGGCAATATGCTGGGGGATGCGGTATTTACCGGAGCCGGAGCGGGTTCGCTCCCTACGGCGTCGGCAGTGGTGGCCGATGTCATAGATGCCGCAAGGCATGACGGAAAGCGGGCATATTGCGGTTGGAAGCATGATGAGAAGCTGGCGCTTGCCTCCAATGAAGGGATAAAGAGAAAATATCTGATCCGGATACATACAGAAGATGAGGGAAAAGCAAATAAGGTCTTTTCACCGGATGGATTTCTTGATACAATAACAGTAGGTGAGCTCGAAGATGAGGTCGCGTTCATCACACCGGAGCTTTCGGAAGAGGAATTTGATTCGAAAGCAAAAGCGTTTGGAAAGATCATCAGCAGAATAAGGTTCTGCTGACGATAGCTGAAAGGCGGTGATATTATGGTCGGTCCTATAAGCGGGAGCGGATCATTCGGTTCATACGGGGTTTGGGGGATCGGTCCCGGTATGAGCACAGGGAGAAGCATCGGAGCAGAGAATGCAGCCGGTGCTGTTGGTGCGTCAGGAAACGTTGATGCGGCAGAAGGAAAAAAACCGGTAGTCAATCCCGGAGAATCTACTACGGTACAACCGGGTAAACGGGTATCGCCTGCAGAGTGTCAGACTTGCAAGGAAAGAAAGTATCAGGACGGGTCTGACGAGATGGTTTCATTTAAGAGTGCGCAGCATATCTCCCCTACAGAAGCGGGCAACAGAGTTCGTGCTCATGAGCAGGAGCATGTGGCCAATGCGTATGAGAAGGCGGAGCAGAAGGGCGGCAAGGTTCTTCAGGCATCTGTTTCGATACATACCGCGATCTGTCCTGAATGTGGAAGAACCTACGTTTCAGGCGGAGAGACAAATACAAAGATCCAGTACAGTAATGAGGAGGAAAGTCCTTACATGAAGGCTCGTAAGAAGATGGATGCCCAGCTTCTTCCTGGTATGAATTTAGACGTTTCGGCATAGATCTTGTCTATAAATTAATATGGATGCTTCGGGGCGGGGTGTGATTCCCCACCGGCGGTATAGTCCGCGAGCCGAACAAAAGGGTTTGGCATGAGCCGGCGAGATTCCGGCACCGACAGTGATTGATATTATCATGAGTCTGGATGAGAGAAGTTGCTATATGCATTCTTATGCGTATTTTCGATTGTTTACCCCGGATCATTCCGGGGTTATTTTTTTGTCAGCTTCGGGGCGGGATCTCAGGAGGTGACAGCGGCCGGATATTGTCGAAGGTCAGATCGGATGCAGTTTTCCCTGGACCATTTCAGCGTACCGGTCCGGGTAAATACAGAACAGGATAATGGATAAAGGAATCCGGCATGGAGCCGGGTCAGATCTAAGGAGGATCATGCAATGAACAACAGGATAAGAAAACTCACAGGTACGGCCATGCTGTCTGCAATAGCCTATATTCTCATGTTTTTGGAGTTTCCGATCCCATTTTTGATACCATCATTTATTAAGATGGATTTTTCGGAACTGCCGGCACTGATGGCATCCTTTGCCTACGGTCCGGTCTGGGGAGTAGCCGTATGTTTGATCAAAAATATCATACATCTTCTGAACACACAGACCGGAGGAGTCGGCGAGCTTTCGAATTTTCTTCTCGGGGCCTGCTTTGTCTTTGTGGCGGGGATAATATATAAGAAGAAGCACACAAAGAAAGGAGCGCTGGCAGGAGCATTGATAGGGGCAATAGTTATGGGTGTGGTATCGTTATTTACCAATTATTACATAGTGTACCCCATATATACCGGATTTATGCCTATGGAAGCCATCATAGGCGCATACCAGATCATAGTGCCCACCGTGGACGATCTGTGGGATTGTCTTCTGATCTTTAATCTCCCGTTCACGATCGCAAAAGGGTTGTGCTCAGTGCTCATCACGATGCTCATATATAAGCCTTTGAGGAATATCCTCAAGGGCGCGGAGAGCTGAAACAGTCTGCCGGAAAGAAGGATCGATATACGCGCAGATCCTGCCGATGTATTTCGGAAACGGATCTGTGCGGTCTGCACGATTTCTTCTGAATGATTTCCGGATATCAGTATTGACAAGAGGGGATATTTAGTGGTATATTCTTTTGGCTTGAGGACGAAAGTCCTTTTTTTGGTGACAATATTTTCGGAGGAGATTACCATGCGTACGAGGATCACGCTTGCATGTACAGAATGCAAGAACCGTAACTATGACACGACAAAGGACAAAAAGACTCATCCTGACAGGATGGAGATCAAGAAGTATTGCAGATTTTGCAAGAAGCATACTATCCATAAAGAGACTAAGTAAGTTTCCGATCGGGATAATACTGATATCTGGGGTTATTTTCGGCATCAGGGCACTGCCATAAGGATCAGATGCTCTATGTCAGACCGGAGGACATTTACATGGAAGAAGCAAAAAAAAGCAATAGCGAGAACAAGACCGCCTCTTTCTGGAAGGGTGTAAAGGCTGAGTTTTCAAAGATAATCTGGCCCACAAAAGAGACTCTTACAAAGCAGTCGATAGCTGTCGTGGCGATAACCGTGATCACGGCTGCGTTTATTGCCCTTATAGACAGAGGTCTGCAGTATGGTATCAATTTTGTGATCAAGTGACAGGGAGACGGACATGGCTGATAAGGAACCGCGCTGGTATGTAGCCCATACATATTCGGGATATGAGAATAAGGTTAAATCCAGTATAGAGATGGCTATAGAGAACCGACACCTACAGGATAAGATCGTGGAGGTACGTGTGCCGACTCAGACGGATTTTGAGATCAAGGATAACGGGCAGCGCAGAGAAGTCGAGAAAAAAATGTTTCCGGGCTATGTGCTTGTAAACATGATAATGGATGATGATACATGGTATGTGGTAAGAAACACCAGGGGAGTTACCGGATTTGTAGGACCGGGAAGCAAACCCGTACCGCTTTCGGAAGAGGAGATGAAGCCTCTCGGGATCCATGTTGAGAATATGAAGGTTGATTTCAAGGAAGGCGATATGGTAAGAGTAGTCGCCGGACCCTGGAGAGAAACCACGGGACCTATCGCTAAGATGGATATGAATAAGCGTACGGCTACACTTATGGTTGAGCTTTTCGGACGCGAAACACCCGTGGACATCTCATTTGATGAGATAAACCTTATGCATTGAGCTTCAGCTAGCTCAGCGCATATAAGAGTTTATATATGTAACAGGTGGGAGGGATGCACTCCGCCCGCAAGTACCACTTCATTTTATAAGGAGGAGCCAAATGGCAAAGAAAGTAGAAGGTTATATCAAACTTCAGATTCCTGCCGGAAAAGCAACACCGGCACCGCCTGTAGGACCGGCACTCGGTCAGCATGGCGTAAACATCGTTGAATTCACAAAGCAGTTCAACGCTAAGACAGCGGATAAGGGTGATGTGCTTATCCCCGTAGTGATCACCGTATATGCGGACAGAAGCTTTACATTCATTACGAAAACTCCACCCGCTGCGGTCCTTATCAAAAAGGCATGCAATCTCCAAAAAGCATCCGGAGTACCTAACAAGCAGAAGGTTGCGACACTTTCCAAAGAGAAGTGCAAGGAGATAGCTGAGATCAAGATGCCTGACCTTAACGCGGCATCACTTGAAGCAGCTATGAGCATGATAGCCGGCACCGCGAGATCAATGGGTGTCGAGGTCGAGAAGTAAGGAGGGCCGAGATGAAACACGGAAAGAAATACGTCGAGGCTGCAAAGCTTATCGACCGTACAAAGCTCTATGACCCCGAAGAGGCCATAGATATCGTAAAGAAAGTGGCTACTGCCAAGTTTGATGAGACGATAGAAGTTCATTTGAGGACGGGCTGTGACGGAAGACATGCCGAGCAGCAGGTAAGAGGAGCCGTAGTGCTTCCCAACGGAACCGGAAGATCGGTAAGAGTCCTTGTGTTTGCAAAGGGAGCTAAGCTGGATGAGGCTCAGGCTGCCGGAGCGGATTTTGTCGGAGGCGACGAGCTTATTCCCAAGATCCAGAATGAGGGATGGTTCGATTTTGACGTAGTCGTTGCAACCCCTGATATGATGGGAGTCGTAGGACGGCTTGGTAAGGTTCTCGGACCCAAGGGTCTCATGCCCAATCCCAAGGCCGGGACGGTTACGATGGATGTGGCAAATGCCGTAAAGGATATCAAAGCCGGTAAAGTAGAATACAGGCTTGATAAAGCAAACATAATACATGTGCCTGTCGGAAAGGCTTCATTCCCGGCAGATAAGCTCAAAGAGAATTTCGATGCACTCATGTCCGCAATAATGAAGGCGAAGCCTTCAGCGCTGAAAGGGACATATCTTAAGAGTATTTCAATAGCTCCTACTATGGGTCCCGGTGTAAAGGTCAACAATCAGAGATTTTCATGAGAATAAGATTTTCAAAGCCCTGCCGGATAGGCGGGGCTTTTATCATAAGTGCATATATTCTGCTTATAGCCGGAGGATGTGGTGTAGAGGATATCCCTGTCGTAAATGAGTTTGTGGAGGGGGGTGGATCCCACCAGGAGGTAACCGGGGAGACCGGACAGACGGAGCCTTATACCGTCGCGGAAACCACGGGGGCCGATACTGTCCCGGAACCTATGGAACCGGTTCCTGCTCAGAAGGCAATGGTGGAGGTTGAAATGCCTCCCGAGCCGGAGACAGTATCGGAGGATGTGATCGAATATGAACCGGTAAGGATCGTATTTACCGGTGATATGAATTTTGATAAGAGATATGCAAATATGAACACTCTGGCTCAGAGGGGCGGAGAAATGGACGGAGCGCTTGACGAAAATATCATCACCCTGATGCAGGAAGCTGATATCACGATGATAAATAACGAGTTTCCGTACTCTGACAGAGGAAGCCCGACGCCGGAAAAGAAATTCACATTCAGGGCGGAGCCTTCCACGGTTCATTATCTGCAGGATCTCGGGGTGGATATAGTGGGACTGGCAAACAATCATGCGTATGATTACGGTCCGGACGCTCTTCTCGATACTTTGGATACTCTGTCCGAGGCAGGGATCCAGTATGTCGGGGCGGGTCGGGATATTGCCGATGCCATGACCCCCAGATATATAGAAGCCGGTGGAATGACGATAGCTTTTACTGCGGCGACACAGATAGAAAGATCGCTGCCTCCCGATACGAAGGAGGCTACAGAGACAGATCCCGGGGTCCTTAGAACGCTTGACCCGGAAAAGTACCTGCAGGTCATAGCCGAGGCTGATCAAAACGCGGATTTTACGATAGCTTTCGTTCACTGGGGATCCGAAAATGTTTTTGAATATGAAGCAGCCCAGAAGGAATTGGCGGAAAAATATGCGGAGGCAGGCGCAGATCTTATCATAGGTGCGCATCCGCATGTGCTGCAGGGATTCGAATACATAGGGGATGTCCCGGTGGTATATTCAACGGGAAACTTCTGGTTTAATTCTAAAACTCTCGACTCATGTATGATAGAAGCGACTATAAACGAGGGGGTTTTGGAGGAACTGAGATTCATTCCCTGCATACAGAAAGGGTGCTTTACATCAATGCTCCATAAGGGAGACAGCGACTTTGACCGTATATTATCGGACCAGATTTCAAGGAGTGCTGACAACATCGAACTGTCCGAGGATGGAATAATTACCGGAAAGCCTTGACAAAGGGCTTTGAACCGCTTTATAATCTTTTGTTGCACGGGCTTTGCCCCAAGTCTGTGTCAATATAAACGTAAATGAACGAGATTTGGAGGATCGGATAATGGATACATATATACCCAGCGTTTCTTCCATAGAGAGAAAATGGTATGTAGTAGATGCAGAGGGACAGACCCTCGGCAGACTTGCTGCAAATATTGCCAGTGTTCTTCGTGGAAAGAATAAGCCTACATATACTCCTTTCCTTGATACAGGCGACTATGTTATCGTAGTTAATGCTGCAAAGATCAAGGTTACGGGAAAGAAAATGGAGCAGAAGCTCTATACCACACATAGCGGCTATGTCGGCGGACTCAAGCAGGTTCCCCTGAAGGAAAAGCTTGCCAAGAAGCCTGAGTTCGTTTTGGAGCACGCTATAACAGGGATGCTTCCCAAGGGAACTCTTGGACGTCAGATGGCAAAGAAACTCTTCGTATATGCAGGGCCTGAGCATAAGCAGGCAGCTCAGAAGCCTGAAGAGCTTAAGTTCTGATTAGGAGGATATGACATTGGCTACTAAAAAGAAATCAACAGAGAGATATTATGGTACAGGCAGAAGGAAGAAGTCTGTTGCCCGTGTATATTTAATGCCCGGAAGCGGTGAGATCACGATCAACAAAAGAGGGATCGATGAGTATTTCGGACCTGAGACATTGAAGACGATAGTCCGTCAGCCTCTTGTAGCGACCGGAACCGTTGACAAATACGATGTGCTTGTCAATGTGCAGGGAGGCGGATATACCGGACAGGCAGGTGCTATCAGGCACGGGATATCGAGAGCGCTTTTGGAGGTAGACAGCGACTACCGTCCTACTCTCAAGAAGGAAGGATATCTTACAAGAGATCCTCGTATGAAGGAAAGAAAGAAGTACGGTCTCAAAGCAGCGAGACGCGCACCCCAGTTCTCAAAGAGATAATGCGCGTTCTACGAGCGATGCAAATACAAAAAGGGAATGTACCCGCAAGTTTACTTGCAAGGGTACATTCCCTTTTTTGTATTTATAGCGCGACAGCGTGACATGAGCAAGACGCGAAGCGTCTGCGAATGGCATCGCAAATAGAAGATTATTTACCTCAGAAACTCAGTGTTTCTGGGGTTTTTCTTTTATCTATAATTGTATTCAGTTGTGGTGAAACGCAGAAAATTTTGTACCGTAAATAGCGAGTAAACAGCAGGTAGACAGCAAAATTCTCAAGCCTTAGATCTTGTTTGAGTAGAGTACTCAGCGAGGTACTATCGAGCTTAGTACGAACCATACAAGTTCACTTGACAAGGTTTTTTCGAGTCTAGTGAAGCTTGTTAATTGCTTCTACCAGAGAC